>DATMTF010000064.1:0-17207 GCA_035565015.1 Asticcacaulis sp.
CCAGCCCCTTCGGCCCCTCGCCGAAGCGGACCATAATCACATCGCCCTGCTGCACATCTTCAAGACCATAACGACGCAGGGTTTCAATATGGATGAAGATGTCGGTCGGGTCATCGCCGCGCACCACAAAACCGTAGCCCTTGGTGCGATTGAACCACTTGATGGTCGCCGTCTCCAGATCGCCAACCTTGACGTTCTCATTGGTCAGTCGCGAGGAGCGGACCGGCGCCTCGACGCGCGCCGCCGCCACGGCATGACCGCTGGCTTCCAGAGATTCGATTTCGGTCACCTGCCATCCCTTGGCGCGTTTGGCGATCTTGCAGGTGATGCCCGCGCCTTCGTGCGCCATATCGCGTCCCATGTCACGCAGACTGGAGATGTGCAGCAGAACGTCGCGCATGCCCGTCTGAGACGGATCTTCAGGAACGATAAAGCCATAACCTTTGGCCGCGTCGAACCACTTAACGTGGCCAGAGATCGTAATTGCGTCCTCGGCCTCACTCTTATTGTAATCAAACACGCTCATCTATCCTCACCACGTCGCCTGCATCCCTCAAGTGACAAGCGTTATCATAACACGGATATCGCATTTTGGGAGAGAAAAAAGCGGGCACATTCGTATCGGTTGCGCAGCTTACGGCAAAAAATCGCTCACAGCGAGCATAATCGTGATCTCAAAAGCGAATGAGACCGGTATCAGATAACGAAATTCTGTGGATAAGGGCTCTCTGGCGGACACAAGGCCGGTAAAGCGCCGCGAGCCGATGGCAGTCCCTAGGGGAATCGAACCCCTCTTTTCAGGTTGAAAACCTGACGTCCTAACCGATAGACGAAGGGACCGCGTCGGAGAGGTGCGCTAGATACCTATTCCCTCCCCTGCTTGCAAGCGCTTTTTTGCGCTTTTTCACAGGGCTAAGGCTGCGCCAGCGCCATATCCTCAATTTCCAGTTGTACGCCGCGCCGCCCCATATAATCGTCGGCCTTGAGACGTCCCAATACATGCACCTTGCCGCCGGGACGCAGCAGGGCGTCACCGATCGGCGTGCCCTCGGCGCGCCACATGATGCCTTTGAGCTTGCCGCCATCATTATCGGCCAACTCGAAGCGCACATGGCCGCCCTTCAGCGCCGAGGCATAGGCGACGCGGACATCGGCGAAGGCCAGTATCGGCTCCGGATTGCCCTGACCATAGGGCGCCAGCAGATCGAGCCGGTCATAGAAGCCGCGATCAGCGGCGCGCAAAGAAATCAGGGCGTCGGCCTCCACCGTTTCCACCTGATCTTCCTCCGCGACGTGCTGGCGGACATAGTCGTTGATGAAACGGCGCAGGTCGGGCAGACGGGCCTTGTCGATGCTGAGCCCCGCCGCCATCGCATGGCCGCCGCCGGACAAAACTATCCCGGCCTCGAACGCCGCGCCCACCGCCGCGCCGAGATTGATGCCGGTTTGCGACCGTCCCGATCCCTTGCCCAGCCCGGTCACCGGGTCGATGCCGATCACGATTACCGGCTTGCGCCAGCGTTCGCGCAGCCGCCCCGCCACAATACCGATCACGCCCGGATGCCAGTCATCGCGCGCAATGACCAGCACCGGATCGCCGCAGGGCCAAAGGCCCTGCGCTTCCGCCGTTTGCACGGCCTCTTCCAGCACCTGCGCCTCGACGTCGCGGCGCAGCCGGTTCAATTCGTCCAGTTCCTGCGCCAGGGCTTTGGCCTCGTCGGGATCGTCGGTCGACAATAGACGCACGCCGAGGTCGGAACGCCCGACCCGCCCGCCGGCATTGATGCGCGGCCCAATCACAAAGCCGGAATGGAATGTACTCATCAGGCTGGCCGCGCCCGCCGCGCCATCGCCTGCGACCTCCATCAAGGCGCGGATGCCGGGATTGTTCCGGCGCGACATGACTTTGAGGCCCTGTGCGGCCAAAGCGCGGTTAAAACCGGTCAGGGCCGTCACATCGCAGATCGCACCCAAGGCGGACAGGTCCAGCCATTGCATGAGATCCGGTTTTTGTCTTTCAGAAAACAGGCCGCGCTTTTCAGCTTCGCGATTCAGCGCCGCCAGCAGTACGAACACCACCCCCGCCGCCGCCAGATTGCCCTGCCCGGATGCGCAGCCGGGCCGGTTAGGGTTGACCACGGCCAAGGCGCGCGGCGGGTCTTCGCGCATCAGGTGATGATCGACCACCACGACATCAAGACCGATCTGCGCGGCATGCTCCAAAGCGCGGTGCGCCATGGCGCCGCAATCGACGGTTATGACCAGATCCGCGCCCTGCGCTTTGAGATTATCGAACGCGGCGTCGGACGGGCCATAGCCTTCGGTCATGCGGTCGGGGACATAGACCTTGAGGTCATGCCCCATATGCCGGAACCAGCGCACAAGTTGCGCCGCGCTGGTGGCGCCGTCGACATCGTAATCGGCGAAAATCCAGATATTGGCGCGCCGCTCAAGCGCATCGAGTATGGCGCTGACCGCCCTGTCCATATCCATGAAACAGGACGGATCGGGAAACAGCGCCTTCAGCGTCGGGAAGAGAAACATCTCCAGAGTCTCGCCCGTCACGCCGCGACCAGCAAGAAAGCGCGCCAATGGGCCGACAAAGTCTTCCGGCGCGACCTGAAGCAGGCCAAGCCGGTGTGTCACGTCGCGCAAACTCTCAGTCGTCACGCCAACCCGATCGATCCGCTCGCGCCATACGCGCCCGCTCAACGAGCGACGCACACCCAGAAAGGGCGCAGTCTCGTCAACCGTGGCGGCGGCGTCCGCCATCTCAGCCTTTGAACGGGCGGCGCATGGACAGCTTGCGCACCGTGCGGGTCTTGGACATCATCACCAGGCTTTCGGTTGTGACGAAGGTTTCGCCGCGCGCCGTCGTCTCCATGCCAACACCGCGCAGCAAGGCGCCGTGCGTGACGCCCGTGGCGATAAAGACGGCGTCCGTGCTGACCAGATCATCGAGGGTGTATTTGCGGTCGAAATCGGTCAGGCCCAGACGCTCGGCTCGGGCGCGCTCGTCATTATTGCGGAAGACCAGGCGTCCCTGAAACTGACCGCCGACGCATTTCAGCGCCGCACAGGCCAGCACGCCCTCCGGCGCGCCGCCCTGCCCCATATAGATGTCGATGCCGGTTTCCGGCTGGGCGGTGTGGATCACGCCGGCCACATCGCCGTCGGTGATCAGATGTACGCGGCAGCCCGCCTTACGCAGGGAGGCGATGATCGTGTCATGGCGCGGACGATCCAGCACGCAGGCGACGATCTCGGACACCTCAACGCCCTTGGCCCTGGCCAGAGCGCGGACATTTTCCTCCGGCGTCGCATCGAGATCGACCACGCCCTGCGGATAGCCGGGGCCGATGGCCAGCTTGTCCATATAGGTGTCCGGCGCGTGCAGCATGCCGCCGCGCGGCGCGAACGCGATCACGGCCAGCGAATTGGCCATCGCCTTAGCGGCAAGGGTCGTGCCTTCCAGCGGATCGAGCGCGATGTCGATGGCCGGGCCTTTGCCCGTGCCGACCTTTTCGCCGATGTAGAGCATGGGGGCTTCGTCGCGTTCGCCCTCGCCGATCACGATGCGGCCATCCATGTCGATGGCGTTCAGGCAGGTGCGCATCGCGTCCACCGCAGCCTGATCGGCGGCCTTTTCATCGCCGCCGCCAACGCAGGCATAGGCGGCGATGGCGGCTTCTTCGGCGACGCGGACAATATCGAGGCTGAGATTGAACTCCGTCGCGGCGTCGGCAAGCGTGGTCGTAGTGTTGGTGTCTGGCATTGTTCGTCCTGGCCTTGCTGGCTGGCATTAAAGGATGCGGCTGTTGTTCGCCGCTTTATGCGATGCGCGTCGTGTTAGCAGAGCCGGACGCGCATGAACAGAGATTATGCGTCTACTGGACGACGGGCGGCGGCGTGGCGCGCGCGCGTTGTTTGGCTGCGAAAGCTTCGATATCCTTCTGACTCAACATCGGATCAATCGGCGCCATTTTAGCGGGATCGATCCGGGCGAGAATCTGCGCATGCAGCGCCTCCGGCGTGATGGTCGGCCAGTGAATCTGCGCCTCGTCATGCGCCAGTTGCGCGCCCGCCTGATTCAGCGATCGAACGCGCACAGCGAATTCCGACAAGGGTGTCGTCTTATCAGGAGGCACCGGAAATTCCGACCATCGCGGCATGGAGGCGACCGGCGTATCGGGCGTCAGCAAGGGCGTCGGTTGCGCATCGGAAGGCGCCGCATCCTGAGCCAGGGCGGACCCTGAGCTGCAGATCAAGGCGGCTGTCAACAAAAGGACGATGCGAGTCAAGTGACGTCTCCGAGTGCGACCGCGGCTGAGGCGAATTTTACGCTGGCGCTTCATAACAAGACAAGCAAAAATCTGATCAATTCGTATGGAAAGCGCCGAAACACGATTTTAATTGCCGCCTTATGGCGAACCGGCGCACATGGAGCGATCACACGCCGGACCTCGGCGATCAGTTTCAGGGAATCGATATGGATACGTCCGCCAGCAAGCCCGCCAAAGCCGCTCGCAAACCGCGCGGTCAATCCGCAACCGTCTCCGTCTCCAAGCCCACGCGCGCCAAAGCCGCCAAGATGGAGTCCAAGCCTGCGAATCCTGCGCCCGAAGCGGTCAAAACTAAGCCCCGCAAGACTTCCAGACCGGCCAAGCCGAAGTCTGTAGCCGCCGCCTCGCCCGCGCCGTCGCCGCAGGCCGCCGGGCCGGAGGCAAGCGGTTTTGACGCCGAAGCCCTGCGCCGCATGGAGGCCCTGTCGCTCAACCTCGCCAAGGCGGGCATGACCGCGCAGACGGCGCTGGCGCGGACCTTGTTCCGTCAACCCGAAGACGCGCCGGTCGATCCGTTTCAGGTCGGCCCGGCCTTCACCGAAGTCGCCAGCGCTCTGGCCGCGAAACCCGAAAAACTGGTCGAGGCGCAGAACGAATTGCTGGGCGGCTACATGGAACTGTGGAGCCAGATGGCGCGCCGCTCTCTGGGGCAGGACACGGACGCCAGCAAGAAGCTGACCGACAAGCGTTTCCGAGATCCGCACTGGGAGCAAAACATCGTCTTCGACATGATGAAACAGTCCTATCTGCTGTCGTCGAACTGGATCAACAAGCTGATTTCCAGCGCCGAGGGCGTCGATCCGCTGGTCAAGCGTCGCGCCGAATTCTTCACCAAGCTGATGACCGACGCCATGTCGCCCAGCAACTTCCTGATGACCAATCCGGCGGCGCTGGAAGCCCTGCTGCAGACCAGCGGCGAAAGTCTGGCCAAGGGCATGGAGCGTTTCGCCGACGATCTGGCGCGTGGCAATGGCAAGCTCAAGATCAGTCAGGCCGATTACGATCATTTCTCGGTCGGCGACAATGTCGCCACCACGCCGGGCAAGGTGGTGTGGCGCGGTCCCTATTTTGAACTGATCCAATATAGTCCGGCGACCGAACAGGTGCGCGAGACGCCGCTGCTGATCTTCCCGCCGTGGATCAACAAGTTTTACATTCTCGATCTTCAGCCGAAGAATTCGATGATCAAATGGCTGACCGAACAGGGATTTACTGTGTTCCTCGTTTCGTGGATCAACCCCGATGCGTCGATGAAGGACACGACGTTCGAGGACTATATGTTCGGCGGCGTTTATGAAGCCGTGAAGCGGGTTAAGGCGCAGTGCGGCGTCGATCACGTCAATGCGGTCGGCTACTGCATCGGCGGCACCCTGCTGGGCGTGACGCTCGCCCATATGGCGGCCAAGGGCGATCGGTCGATTTCCGCCGCGACCTTTTTCACCGCCCAGCACGACTTCTCCGAGGCGGGCGATCTGTTGCTGTTCACAAGCGAAAGCTGGCTGAAGGAACTGGAGCGTCAGATGGACGCGGCGGGCGGGGTTCTGCCCGGAACGGCGATGGCCGACACGTTCAATTCTCTGCGCGCCAACGACCTCATCTGGTCCTTCTTCATCAACAACTATCTGCTGGGCCGCGACCCGACCGCCTTCGATCTTTTGTACTGGAACGCCGACCAGACGCGCATGCCCAAGGCGCTGCATATGTTCTACTTACGCAAATTCTATGGCGAGAACGCATTGAGCGGCGGCAAGTTGACCCTGGCGGGCGTCGATATTGATCTGAAGAAGGTCACCATACCCATCTATGAACAGGCCGGACGCGAGGACCATATCGCGCCGCCAAGTTCGGTCTATAAAGGCTCGAAACTGTTTGGCGGCCCCGTGACCTTCATGCTGGCCGGATCGGGACATATTGCGGGCGTCGTCAACCCGCCCGCTGCGCAGAAATATATGCACTGGCTCAACGACGCGCACCCGGACTCGCTCGATGACTGGATGGCTGGCGCCCAGATGCATCCTGGCTCCTGGTGGCCGCACTGGGCGAACTGGCTGCATCAGCGTTCCGGCGACATGATTCCGGCGCGCGATCCGTCCGGGGGTAGGTTCAAACCTCTGACGGACGCGCCCGGCGATTATGTGCGGGTAAAGTCCTAAAGCCGGACGATAATCGTTTCGACCAGAGGGCGGCGCCCCCAGATCGCCTGCGCCGCCTTCTTGACCACGCGCGCGACCACGGTTTCGGTCGTCACGTCGTCTTCCAGTTCATCATAGGACAGCTTTTTCAGCGCCGTCTCGACCAGCTTGCAGATATGTTCAAGGTGGTCGGAAATCGCGTCTTCGCTCTCAAAGGCCAGGCCCAGACCGCGCACATCGACAATCGAGGCCAGCTTATTCTTGCGGTCGAGCGCAAAGGCGACGAACATCATGCCGTTATGGGCGGCGTGACGGCGTTCGCGCAGCGCATCGGCGCCTTCCGGCACCAGATGGCCGCCATCGACGAACAGACGCCCGGCGGGAACCTCGTCGATGATTTCGGCGCGACCGGGCGCCAGACGCACCATCTCGCCATTGTGCGGCGTGACCTGTTCCGGCACGCCGATTTCAGCGGCCAGGTCGGCATGCTTGAGCAGGTGACGGCGCTCGCCATGCGTCGGCACAGCGATGCGCGGTCGCGCCCAGGCGTACATCTGCTGCAACTCTTCGCGGCAAGGATGGCCGGAGACGTGAATGCCCGGATGGTCGCGCTCGGTGTGGATATGGACGCCAAGGTCAGACAGACGGTTCTGCAAAGATCGTATGGCGATCTCATTGCCCGGAATGACGCGCGAAGAAAAGACGCAGGCGTCGCCCTGCCCCAGCTTGACCAGGGGGTGATTGCCGTCGGCGATGCGCGACAAAGCAGCGCGCGGCTCTCCTTGCGACCCGGTGCAGAGATAAAGAATCTGATTCGGCTTCAGCATCGCCGCCTCAGCTTCACTGACCGGCTCCGGGATGCCCTGCATCAGGCCGACATGCCGCGCCGCCGCCGTGATGCGATGCATGGAGCGCCCCACCAGACAAACCTGCCGCCCGCAGGCCATAGCTGCGCGCATGACCGAATCGACGCGCGCCACGTTCGAGGCGAAACAGGCGACCGCGACGCGCTTTTTCAGCGTCTTTAACACCTTTTCCAACTCGACGCGCACATCGTCTTCGGAACCGGCGCGACCTTCGACAAACACATTGGTCGAATCGCACACCATGGCCAGAAGGTTGTTGTCGCCCAGCGCGGTGATCGCGGCGACATCCGTCGGATTGCCCGTAATCGGCGCCTCGTCGATTTTCCAGTCGCCGGTGTGGAACACCGTGCCCAGCTCCGTCGTCACCGCCAGTCCGTTCGGCTCGGCGATGGAGTGGGTAAGCGTAATATAATCAATGTCGAATGGCCCGATCTTGATGTGCGCGCCCAGCGGAACCTCGGTCAGGTCGAACTCTTCCACGCCCGCCTCGCGCAGCTTTTCGCGCACCAGGAAGGCGGTGAAGGGCGTCGCATAGACCGGTGCCTTGATTTTGTCCCACAACCAGCCGATGGCGCCGATATGATCTTCGTGCGCATGGGTCAGAACGATCCCAAGGATGGTTTCGCCCTTGAGGAATTCTGGATCGGGAACGATAACCTCGATGCCCGGCGTGGTCAGGTCGCCGAAGGTCACGCCGACATCGACGATAATCCATTGGCGGTTATCCGCCGGACCGAACCCATAGAGATTCAGGTTCATGCCGATTTCGTTCGAGCCGCCCAGCGGCAAAAACACCAGTTCGTCTTGCGTCTTTTTCATTCTTTTCCGTAACCGGCCAGCTTAAGCGGCCAGCGTGCGTCTATAGACCTCCAGCAGCCCCCTCAGCGTCAGGTCGTGGTCAAAATAATCAATCGTGTCTGTAGCACCTTCAAACAGAGACGCCACCCCTCCCGTGGCGATAACCGTCATCTTTTGCCCGTATTCGGCCTGAATGCCTGCAGCCAGATGCTCAATCAGACCGATATAGCCCCAGAAGATGCCGGACTGCATCGCGCTAACTGTTTCCTTGCCGATGTAGTGCGCGGGCCGCTCGATCGCAATGCGCGGCAGTTTGGCCGCCGCCGCATGCAGGGCCTGTAGCGACAGGTTGACGCCCGGCGCGATGGCTCCGCCCTCATAGCCACCGTCCGCCGCCACCACGTCAAAGGTGGTGGCGGTGCCGGAATCGATGATCAGCAAAGGCCCCTCATAGGCGATATGCCCGCCCACCGCATTGACAAGCCGGTCTGCGCCCGCCTCTTTCGGTTTGTCGATGCGTACTGCGATGCCAAGATGCGCGTTCTCACCGATCACATAAGGCGTTTTGTGGAAATAGCGTTGCGACAGCTTGCGCAGGTTGAACAGGGATTGCGGCACGACCGACGAGATGATGCAGTCGTCGATGGCGACGAAGTCCAGTCCCCGCATCGCCATAAGCTGATAAAGCCACGCCGCATATTCATCCGCTGTGCGCGACGCTTCCGTCGCCACCCGCCATTGCGCGATCCAGTCCGCGCCATCGTGGATGGCGAACAAGGTATTGGTGTTGCCCTGCTCAATCGCCAGTAACAAAGCGCTCTCCATAGCTGACGTCGCCGCCGCTGATCGTGTGGGTCAGACCGTCCTCGCCCTGCACGCACAAGGCGCCGAAATCGTCGAGACCCATGATTCGTCCGGTGACCCGGCTGTCACCGACGTGTACGGCGACCCTGCGGTCGGCGCCGTAAGCTCGTTTGAACCAGGCCTTGGCGATGTCCGAGAACGGCTTGCGTCGCCACAGGTCGATAACGCCGTCGAGATGACCGTTCAGCTTATACAGTAAGGCTTCGGGGTCCGTTTTACCTGCGTCGGCGCTGATCTCACGCAAAGCCACCGTTGGGTAGCCCTCAAGAATCGGCGCCATACGCACATTGAGACCGATGCCGATGATGACGCCTAACCGGCCTTCGTCTTCAACCGCCTCAGTCTGCACCAGGATGCCGCACAGCTTGCGGCCCTTATGCAGGATATCGTTCGGCCATTTGATGCGCATGGCGTCGTCGGTATCCGGCACGAACGGACGCAGCATTTCATAGACGGCCAGCGCCGTCACGAAGGAGAGTTGCGGCGCGCGGCGCACATCCAGATCCATGATGTCGTAGCGCGACGCCATGAAGTTGCCCTTCTGACCGACCCAGGACCGGCCATGCTGGCCGACGCCTTTGGTCTGTTCCCGCGCCAGTATCCAGCCCGCCTCCCCATCCCAGGCGCGCAGCCTTTGCAGGGCAAGGCTCTGGGTGGAAGGCAGGCTGTCAAAGACTTCGAACCGGGCCACGGTCCGCGACTTTACAGACCGAAGCTTTGCGCGGCGTTCTGGGCGACCGGCCAGGCCAGTATCAGGAACAGGATCACCGCCGGGAAGGAGAAGGCCGCCGCCGCATAGGCGATCCAGCTTGCTTCACGCGGCGCCTTGTCCATCGCCTCGCCGGGCGCATCGAACCACATCAGCTTGATAATGCGCAGATAGTAGAAGGCCGCGATCACCGAAGCCACGAGACCGGCGGCGGCAAAGCCCCACAGCCCGGCCTTGATGGCCGCGCCGAAGACAAAGAACTTGCCCCAGAACCCGCCAAACGGCGGCATGCCCAGCACCGACAGGGCCAGCATGGTGATGGCGATGGCCAGAGGCGCGTTCTGGCGCGCCAGACCCGCGAACTGGTCGATGCGCGTGATCGGCTGGCCGTTGCGGCTCAGCGCCATCTGCGCCGAGAACAGGCCCATATTATCGACCATGTAAAGGACGAAGAACATCAAAAGCGGCGCAATGCCCGCAACGCCCGCGGCGACGGCCAGCAGGGCGTAGCCCATATTGGCGATCGACGAATAGGCCAGCAGGCGCTTGAAGTCCTTCTGCATCAGGCCACCGAGGCCGCCGATGACGAAACTGAGCACGCTGATGACCAGCAAGACCTGCTGCCACTGCTCGGCCACGGAACCGAAACCCGATTGCAGGATGCGCGCGAACAGCACGACGGCGGCGAATTTCGGCGCCCCGGCGGCGAAAGCGACCATCGGGGTCGGCGCGCCTTCATAGACGTCCGGCGTCCACATATGGAACGGCGCGGCGGAGATCTTGAACGCAATGCCGCACATCAGGAAGACCAGTCCGAAGATCAGGCCGACGCCGGTGTGCTGCGAGGCCGCCACGGCGATGTCGTGGAAGTTCATCGCACCGGTAAAGCCATAGACCAGCGAAGCGCCATAAAGCAGCAGACCCGACGACAAAGCGCCCAATACGAAATATTTCAGGCCCGCTTCGGACGACTTGGCGTCATCGCGGCGGAAACCCGCCAGCACATACATGGCCAGGGACTGCATTTCGATGCCGATATACATGGCGATCAGATCGCCCGCCGAGATCATGATGCTCATGCCCAGCAGGGCCAGGGTGACCAAAACCGGAAATTCAAAGCGCATGCCGCCGGTGCGGTCGAAATAGCCCTGCCCCAGCGCGATCACGAAGACGCCCGCAATATAGATGGCGACCTTGGCGAAGACGGCGACCTTATCGACGACGAAGGAGCCGCTGAACAACTGTCCCGACGCATCGAACAGAGCCGCCGCCGCCGCCGCGATCAGGGCCGCGCCGCACAGGGCGCTGATCGACAAAGCGCCCTTGTCGCCACGAAAACCGCCGAACACAAGGATCAGGAGCGAGCCGATCGCCAGAATCGCTTCCGGCAGGGCCATTGAGGTAACGAGATGCAAATCCATTTTCTTGCTCGTGTCCTTATCCGCCGATCATCGCGCGGTAGCCGGCGACAACCGCGTCAACGCTGGCGGTGGTAAAGTCAAAAACGAAGGCCGGATAGACACCCAGCAATATCGTGCCCGCGATCAGCGGAACGAAGATGGCGATTTCACGCGCCGACAGGTCGGGAAACTTTTTCAGTTCCTCATTGACGACTTCGCCGAACATCACGCGCTTGAACAGGGTCAGCGCATAGACCGCCGAGAAGATCACGCCTGAGGCCGAGATCAGAGCGACCCAGGTGCCCCACTGATAGGCGCCGGTCATGGTGGTGATTTCGCCGATAAAGCCCGAAGTCCCCGGCAGGCCGACATTCGCCATCGTAAACAGGAGGAAGACAAACGCATAGTGCGGCATCAGCTTGGTCAGACCGCCATAGAAGGCGATTTCGCGCGTGTGCCAGCGATCATAGACCACGCCGACGCAGAGGAAGAGCGCGCCGGAGATCACGCCGTGGCTGATCATCTGGAACATGGCGCCCTGCACGCCGAGCTGGTTGCCGGCGAAGATGCCCATGGTCACAAAACCCATGTGGGCGACGGAGCTGTAGGCGATCAGCTTCTTGATGTCCGTCTGACGGAAGGCGACCAGCGAGGTATAGACCACGGCGATCACCGACAGGGCCATGACCAGAGGCGCGAACATGTGGCTGGCGCCTGCGAACATCGGCAGGTTGAAGCGGATGAAACCGTAACCGCCCAGCTTGAGCAGGATACCGGCCAGCATGACCGAACCTGCCGTCGGCGCCTCGACGTGCGCGTCAGGCAACCAGGTGTGGACCGGCCACATCGGCATCTTGACCGCAAACGAAGCGAAGAAGGCGAACCACAGGAAGCCTTGCACCGCCAGCGGGTAAGGATGCGCCTGCAACATAGCCGTCATGGCCGGGATGTCGGCGGTGCCGAGCGTGCCGACCATGTACAGCATGGCCGCCAGCATCAGGACGGAGCCCAGAAGCGTGTACAGGAAGAACTTATAGGCTGCATAAACCCGGTTCTTGCCGCCCCAGATGCCGATGATCAGGAACATCGGCACCAGGCCGCCTTCGAAGAAGATGTAGAACAGGAACAGATCAAGCGAGGTGAAGACGCCGATAACCAGGGTCTCCAGCAGCAGGAAAGCGATCATGTATTCGGTGATGCGGCTTTTCACCGACTTCCATGAGGCTGCGATACACAGCGGCATCAGAAAGGCGGTCAGCAGCACGAACAGGATCGAAACGCCGTCCACGCCCATATGGTAAGAGATCGGACCGAACCAGTGATAATGTTCCTCGAACTGATAACCGGGCTTATGGATGTCGAAGCCGAGCAGCAAAACGATGCTGAGCGCGAGCGTAATCAGCGTCGTCCAAAGGCTGATCCATTTGGCGTTGCGCGCAATGGCCGCCTCATCGTCTTTGCGGGCCATACCCGCCGCGACGGCGATCACGATCGCCCCGAACAGGGGAGCGAAGGTGACAAGGCTCAGGAGATTGGGAATTGAGGGTAGCATAGGTAAATCCATCTCTCCTTAGCGCGCGAGCCACAACACGTAGGACAGCAGTCCGACGACGCCGAGGAACATGACGAAGGCGTAGTGATAAACATAACCGGTCTGGGACTTGACGAGGTTTTTCGCCGATTTCAGCGCCGCCCAGGCCGCGCCGTTGGGGCCGAGGCCGTCAATGATGCGGATGTCGCAGATCTTCCAGAAGAAGTCGCCCAAAGCCTTGGCGCCCTTCACGAAGATGGCGTTGTAGATCTCGTCGAAATACCACTTGTTGTAGAGGAAGTTATAGACCGGGCCGTCATTGGCGGCCATCTTCTTCGGCAGATCTGGGCGGGCAAGATAATAGTACCAGGCCAGGACGATGCCGAGCAGGGTTACGGCCAGAGGGGCCAGATGCACCCACAGCTCCTTGATATGCTCGGCGCCTTCCATGACCTCGTTCGACGGCGCCAGAAAGATGGCCTTGCCCCAGAACTGATGGAAGTGCTCGCCGATGAAGTAAGGCGCGAAGGCGAAACCGGCGAAGACCGCCCCGACCGATAGCAGGACAAGCGGGACCAGCATGACCAGCGGGCTTTCGTGCGGCGTGTGCGCATGACCGTGGCCGTGATCGTCATGACCATGAGCGTGCCCGTGGCCATGATCGTCCGCCATCGGCTCGACATCGACATGATGCGGATCGTGTTCGTCAGCATGGGCGTGTTCCCAATGCTTCTTGCCGTGGAAGGTCATGAAGACCAGGCGGAAGGAGTAGAAGGAGGTTAAAAGCGCCGCCGCCACGCCCATTACGAAGGCGAACATGCCCTGCGGCGTATTGTGCATGGCCCAGGCCGATTCGATGATCGCGTCCTTGGAGAAGAAGCCCGCAAAACCGATCTTGGTGAACGGAATGCCGAGGCCGGTAATGGCGATGGTGCCGATGGTCATGACCGCATAGGTGACCGGCATGTATTTCCAGATGCCGCCCATTTTGCGCATATCCTGCTCATGGTGCATGCCGTGGATCACCGAACCTGCGCCGAGGAACAGCAGCGCCTTGAAGAAGGCGTGGGTGAACAGGTGGAACATGGCCATCGGATAGGCGCCGACGCCCGCCGCGAAGAACATGTAGCCGAGCTGCGAGCAGGTCGAATAGGCGATGACGCGTTTGATGTCGTTCTGCGTGAAACCAATCGAGGCGGCGAAGATGGCGGTGATCGCGCCCACATAGGCGACGACCATCTTGGCGACCGGCGCATACTCGAACAAGGGCGACAGCAGGCAGACCATATAGACGCCCGCCGTGACCATGGTGGCGGCGTGGATCAGGGCCGACACGGGGGTCGGACCTTCCATGGCGTCCGGCAACCAGGTGTGCAGGAAGAACTGCGCCGACTTGCCCATCGCGCCGATGAACAGAAGGAAGGCCGCCAGATCGAGCGCCGAGACATGCAGGCCGACAAATTCCCAGACCTGACCCTGATGGGCGGCGATCATCGGGAACAGTTCGGCGAAATTGATCGTATGGAACTGCCAGAATACCGTCATGATGCCGAGCGCGAAGCCGAAATCGCCGACGCGGTTGACGACGAAGGCCTTAATGGCTGCCGATGACGCGCTCTCCTTGTTGAACCAGAAGCCGATCAACAGATACGAGGCCAGCCCCACCCCTTCCCAGCCGAAGAAGAGCTGCATGAAGTCGGCGGCGGTCACCAGCATCAGCATGGCGAAGGTGAACAGGGACAGATAGGCGAAAAAGCGCGGGCGCGACGGATCTTCCGCCATATAGCCCCAGCTATAGAGGTGGACCAGAGACGACACCGAGGTCACCACGATCAGCATCACGCACGACAGCGCGTCGACGCGAACCGACCAGGCCGAATGGAAGTCGCCGATATTGATGAAGGGCAGAAGCTGAACGGTGAAGTCCGGCATCCCGCCCCAGGTGTGGGCGATAAAGGTCGTCCAGCCCAGGAAGCAGGACAGGAACAGAAGCCCGGTCGTCACCGCCTGCGAGGCGATATTGCCGATGCGGCGCCCGAACAGGCCGGCGATGAACGCGCCGACAATCGGGGCCATAACGCATACCGTGACCACGGTGGACATATTGGAAAGCACGACGACTAGCCTTTCATCATGCTGGCGTCATCGACCTCGATGTCGCCGCGGTTACGGAAGAAGGTGACGAGGATGGCCAGACCGACCGCCGCCTCAGCGGCCGCCACGGTCAGCACGAACATCGCCATGATCTGCCCCAGCACATTGTGCAGATAGACCGAAAAGGCCACGAAGTTGATGTTCACCGCCAGCAGGATCAGTTCGATCGACATCAGGATGATGATGACGTTGCGCCGGTTGAGAAAGATGCCAAACACGCCGATGGTGAACAGGATGGCCGACACGGCCAGATAGTGCGACAGTTCGATCATTCCTCGATCCCTTCACCGGTCTTGACGGAGATCACGTCCACCGCATCCTTGCGGCGGCGGGTGACCTGAGTGAAAATGTCCTGACGCTTGACGTGCGGACGATGACGCAGGGTCAGCACGATAGCGCCGACCATGGCGACCAGCAGCACGAAGCCAGCGGCTTCGAACAGGTAGGCGTAGTCCGTATAGAGGACATGTCCGATGGTCTTGATATTGCTCTCGGTGGCGGTAAAGGCCTGCGGCGTCGCGCCCGCCGCCGCGCCGTTGGCGACGACCTTCAGGCTGATCAGCACCATTTCAAACAACAGCACCAGACCGACCACGATACCGATCGGCAGATAGTTGGTGAAGCCCTGCCGCAGCTTGGCGAAATCGACGTCCAGCATCATGACGACGAACAGGAACAGCACCGCCACCGCGCCGACATAGACGACGACCAGCAGCATGGCCAGGAATTCCGCGCCCATCAGCACGAACAGACCCGCCGCCGAGAAGAAGGCCAGGATCAGGAACAGCACCGAATGGACCGGATTGCGCTGGGTGATGACGGCCACGCCCGACAGGCAGGTGACGGCGGCCATGACATAAAAAGCGATTTGCGTCAGCATGATATTCGGCTCCTCACTCAGCGGTACGCCGCGTCAAGTTCGAGATTGCGGGCAATCTCGCGCTCCCAGCGGTCGCCGTTATCGAGCAGGCGCTGCTTGTCATAAAGCAGTTCCTCGCGCGTGTCGGTCGAGAATTCAAAGTTCGGGCCTTCGACGATGGCGTCCACCGGGCAGGCTTCCTGGCACAGGCCGCAATAGATGCATTTCACCATGTCGATGTCGTAGCGCGTGGTGCGGCGCGAGCCGTCGGCGCGCGGTTCGGCCTCGATGGTGATGGCCTGAGCCGGGCAGATGGCCTCGCACAGCTTGCAGGCGATGCAGCGCTCCTCGCCGTTGTCGTAGCGGCGCAACGCGTGTTCGCCTCGGAAGCGCGGGCTGATCGGCCCCTTCTCGAACGGATAGTTGATCGTCGCCTTGGGCTTGAACATATATTTTATGGCCAGCCGGGTGGCGCCGATGAAATCGAGCAGCAGCGCGCCCTTAATGCCTTGAACGATGCGGGAAATCATAGGGCGCCTCCATAGACGCGGTAAGCGGCGACGAGCAGCACGGCCACCAGCGAGGTCGGCAGGAACACCTTCCAACCCAGACGCATCAATTGATCGTAGCGGTAACGCGGGACAATGGCCTTGGCCATAGCGAACATGAAGAACCAGAAGACCATCTTCACGATCATGGTCAGAACGCAGATCAGAGAATAGAGCCAGCCCGGCAGACCGAGGCCTTCCAGCGGAACCGGAAATTGCCAGCCGCCGCAGAACAGAATCGAGATCATGGCGCACATCAGGAAGATGTTGGCCATTTCCGCCAGGAAGAACAGCATGTAGGGCGAGCCGGAATATTCGACCTGATAGCCCGCAACCAGTTCGGATTCAGCGTCCGGCAGGTCGAAAGGCGGACGATTGGTTTCGGCCAGAGCCGAGATATAGAACATCATCATCATCGGGATCATGACGATCAGCAACGGCCAGTGGCCGCCGCCAAACATGTTCCAGTTCCAGATGCCGCCCGCCTGTTTGTTGACGATGTCGGACAGGTTCATCGAACCGCTGAGCAGGATGACGGTGACGATGATAAAGCCGATCGAGACTTCGTAGGACACCATCTGCGCCGCCGAACGCAGTCCGCCGAGGAACGGATATTTCGAGTTCGACGCCCAGCCGCCCATGATGATGCCGTAAACGCCGAGCGACGAGATGGCCAGCAGATACAGGATGCCGACATTGATATTGGCGATGACCCAGTGCGGCGCGAACGGAATGACCGCCCAGGTGATCAGAGCCAGAACGACCGAAATCAGCGGCGCCAGCATGAAGACCAGCTTATCGGCGCCGGCGGGGATGATGACCTCCTTCAGCACGAACTTGATCAGGTCGGCGAAGGACTGGAACAGACCGAACGGACCGACCACGTTCGGGCCTTTGCGCAACTGCACGCCGGCCCAGATCTTGCGGTCGCCATAGACCAGGAATGCCACCGACAGGAGCACGAAGACGGTGACGAGCAGAATTTCACCTACCGTAATCAGGG
>DATMTF010000065.1:0-4183 GCA_035565015.1 Asticcacaulis sp.
GTCAACTGGCCGCCGTCCTGCGGGCCGGTGAAGACGACCGGCGCCAGCAGGCCGCGCGCGGCGTAGATGGCGGCGGTCCAGCCGGCGGGGCCGGTGCCGATAATGGCGCAGCGAACGGGACGGGGAGCTGACATGGGAGACACCTGGAATCGGTAAAACTGTTAACGGGCCTTATGTAGGAACACCGCGCCGTATTGTCACCCGTATTTTTGCCGGTAGCGATCCAGCAGGATTTGCGCCGCACGCGCCGTCTCGTTGAGCGACGGATAGGGATCGCCGCTCAAATGATCCTCGAACGGATGCGAGACGCCGCGCGCGCGCAAGGATTCGTGGAAGTCCTCGAACTTGGCGCCGCCGCCAAGCGTGCGCCGCGGCAGGGAGACGATCTGCACCGGCTTGCCGGTTGCGGCGGCCTCGGTGGCCATATTGACGGAATCTTCGGTGACCAGAAACCGGTCGGCGGCGTGCAGGAAGGCGAAATAGGGATTGTCGCCCGTTCCATCATAAACCACGCCCGGCAGGCCGCGCAGGCCATCCGTCAGCACGGCGCGGGCGGCGGGCGGGGTGCGGCGCGATACGGTCAACAGCACGCTGCCGCCCGCCTTTTCGATCGCCGCGCGGATATCGCGCGCCATCAGCACGGCGTGGTCGGCGTCGAGATCGAACGCCTTGGAGCGCCCGCCGACCAGCACGCCAATGCGCGGCTGCGGCAGAGCGTCGATGCGGTCGCGCCAGACCTCATAGGCCGTCGCCAGCCGCTCCGGCGTGACGCGGTGGGTCGAGCCGAGCAGGGACAGCACATTGGCGCCGCCCACATGGTCGTGTTCCGGCGCGATGACCAGATCATAGGGCTTCAAATCGGTCTTGGGGTCTTGAAGCTGTACGACAAAGGTCTTGCCGCCGGAGCGCATCCGCATCCTCAGGGCGTGCGGCAGGCTGGCGCGGCCGCAGCCTATCCAGATGTCTGGATAAGGCGGTTCTATCCGATCCGAATCGCGGCGCAACATAGCGTCCGGCCACAGTTTCAGCGCCGTAGGCAGACGATCCCACGGTGCGGCGTAGCGCAGACGTTTGACGATAATCTCAGCCGGAATCAGGCGCGCGACGGCTTCGGCCAGCCCAAGCGCCTGATTTTCGATGCCGGCGCGCCCGTCGGTAACCGCCCAGAGACTTAGCTGTTCCGGCATGGCGCGCCCTTATCGGCTTATAACCACTCGACCTTCAGGATTTCGTAGGCTTTCACGCCGCCGGGGGTCTGGACTTCGACGACATCGCCGACCTCCTTGCCGATCATGGCGCGCGACAAGGGCGAGGACAGTGAAATCTTGCCCGACTTCACATCTGCCTCGTGTTCGCCGACCACCTGATAGCGGCCTTCTTCCTCGGTGTCCTCGTCCACGACGGTGACGGTGGCGCCGAACTTGATCTGGTTGCCGGACAGCTTTGAGACGTCGATCACCTGGGCGCGGCTGATCTTGTCCTCGATCTCGGCGATCTGACCCTCGATCCAGCCCTGACGTTCTTTGGCGGCGTGGTATTCCGCGTTTTCGGACAGGTCGCCGTGCGAGCGCGCTTCCGCGATGGCGGCGATCACGCTCGGACGCTCTACCGACTTCAGACGCTTCAGTTCATCGTCGAGAACCTGATAGCCCGCGACGGTCATCGGCACTTTTTCCATGTGCGATTAAGACTTCATCTCACCCAGAGGAATGACAAAAACCCAAGCGACGGTTGAGGGTGACTGCAACCGCTTGGGTCAGGTTTTTAGATATAGCGAACCCGCGCGGCGGCAGCCAGGGGCTGCGCCAGACGCGGGCGAACGCACCTTATAGCGCCAAAACGCTCATTTTGAAACACAATTCTCAAATTACGCGGCGCGGCGCGGCGATCAGCCGTTGAGCTGACCGCTCTGAACCGCCGCCTCGGCGGCGTCGATAAGGCGCAGATCCATCAGCTTGATGCCGAGGCTGGGCGGCGTGACGGCCTGAGTCTTGCCCTTGGGCGCGGAACGTCCGGTCACGCTTGGCGCCGACGGCAGGGTCACGGTGGCCAGCGCCTTGCTGTCGGTCTTTTCGTCCGCCTTGAGCACGAAGCGAATCTTCAGCATGTCGGCGCGCAACGCCGATTTGGGCAGGCGCAGCGTGTAGCGCGCGGTCGCCCGCCCGATCTCCAGTTCGCCCGCCTTGATCCCGTTGACCAGAACGCTGACCGTGGTCGGGGCGCGGCTGCGCGCCTTGAGATCGAGATCGAGCGTCTTGGGCGGGGTGGCGGTGTCGAACTGGACGTGCTGGATCGGGATGACGACGCCCGCCTGATCGCTTTGCGTCCACACCCCGTCATATTCCGGGCGCGACCAGTCGCCTTCCAGCAGGCACGTCCCCTGATCCAGCCAGCCGAAGCGCACCTCGGAGCGGATCGGCGACCATTGCGGCCTGGGCAGGTTCAGATCGTCGGCGTCGGCGGGCGGGATGATCCACACCCCGTCCAGCATGCGCAGGCGCGGCTGCAGATTGGCGGGCGCGTCGCACTGTTTGAGGAAGACCAGCAGGTGATCGGGATTGACCTGACCGTCGCGGAAGGCGTCCTCGCTCTTATATTCATAGGCGAGCTGAATCAGGTTTTCGCGCGCCGGATACATGGTGTTGACCGGTTTGGTGTCCGTGGTGGCGCGGTAGGTCAGTTCGTAAAACAGCTTGTCGTTCAGGTGGACATTGACCGGATAGAAGTCCACGCCGGTGGAGCGCTTGACCAGTTCGTCCCACATCGGGCTGGGGGTCAGGTAATAGGTCTGGCTGTATTCGGCCAGCCCCGTCGCCTTGCGCATGGCGGCGGCCAGACCGTTGATGTCATAGGCCTGGATCAGCAGGACCGACGGCAGCACGACGGCGATGACGCGCGGGCGGCTCCTGAACAGCACGACCAGCGCGGCGGCGACCATCAGATACGAGATCGGCCAGAAGAAGCGCCCCGAAGCGCGCAGGATGCCAAGCGTGCCGCGCAACTCCTTCGGAATGTCGAACCGCCACACCGTATAGCCGTAGAACTGGGCGTGATTGGTCACTGCGATCAGAAACAGGGCCAGAAACGGCAGGGCCAGCGGGGTCAGCCCGCGCAGGAACGGACGCGCGGCCTTGGCTTCGGGCGTGAGCGCATAGAGGGCGACGGCGACGGCCAGCAGGCACAGTATGCCGAAGCCGAGATACTGATAGCCCTCGAAGGACTGCCCCGCGTCGAGCGGCCATGCCTTGAGAATGGCGGAAAAATCGCTGCGCACCGGATTGAACAGGGCGTCCAGTCCCATCGAATAGTAGGACCAGCCGCCCGCCGCCGGGCTCTGGCCGCGCTCATAGGCGCCCGCTATCCCCAGCGTGATCAGCGGGCAGGCCAGCACAGCGACGGCGCGCCAGACGACGCTGGCAAGCAGTTTCGGCCAGACGGTCTTGTCGCGCAAGGCTTGAACGACCGGCCACAGGCCGCGCAAGACCTCGCCCGACCAGATGGCGGCGACCATGAACAGCATATAGGGGTGGATCATGCCGGTGACGCCCAGCAGCGCCATATAGCCGCGCGTCCTGGCGTCCCAGATGCGGAAAATCTTCTGGCGCAGCGTCTCCGGGCCATCCGGCGCGGCCTGCGCGGCGCGGACATTGATGAACAGGTGCAGGCCCCACAGCAAAAGCCATTGCGACATCAGCGTGTCGTGACGTTCGCGGTAATAGAGGCAGGGCAGGACCGACAGGGCCAGGGCGCCGCCCAGAGCCGCCCATCTGTTCGGCGCATGCGGACGGATCAGCTTGAACGCGAAGATGAAGTGCATCATCACGCAGAAGGCGAACCACGGGCCGATATACTGGAAGGGCTGCGGCAGCAGGGCGCGGAACGGCTTGAAGATAAAGGCGAAGAGAGGATTGGAATCCGTGTAGATGACGCTCAACCCCGTCGGGTGATACAGCAGGCCTTCATGATTGAACGACGACCACGACACATGGCGAAAGGCGTTCCAGCCGAGGAAGTGCTGGCCCCAGTCGGCCTCCATCAGCCAGCCGATGCGCGTCGGGTCGAGCACCCAGGAATTGAAAAAGGCCAGAAACAGAAAGGCTGGAACCAACACGAACAGAGCCGCGAAGACGCCATTTTTCAGGCCGCGCTTCATGGGCGCGGGCAGGGCGGTCAAACGGGCATG
>DATMTF010000066.1:0-8851 GCA_035565015.1 Asticcacaulis sp.
GGCTCCGGAAAGGAAAATCTCTACAGGTTGCAGGGCGCGGCCCATGGGGTTGGTAATCCAGACTCGTATTCTAAAGCAGCGCGAAGCGCGCTGGAAAAGGGCGTGACGAAGAGTTCGGTGCGAAAAATCTTCGCGGCGGACGGGCGCTTGATCCCGCGGAAATCCGTCTGGATCGCGTCGCCGTGCGAGATGGCGTCCCGGCATCGACTTCACAAGGGCGTCGAACGCTGCGTCCGGCGAAATTCGCGCATCAGCGCTGAATCGGCCATACCGCAACGTCGGCGACGTCCTGAGAAAACCATGTCGGTAAAACGCCGGATGCGTCAACCTATTTCTTCGCGTCATAAGCGTATCGGCGCCGTTGCGGAAATTCCTGTGCGCCGGACATCCGTCTTAACGGGATGGCAACCATATTCCTAAAGAGAAAAGAAGGCATAGGCTTTAACGCTATCTCGACCTCTCTCAGGCATAGTCATCCGTACACGGGGCGTAAGGTCGCCACGTTTTGACGGACCCATTCAATCTGGCCTACATAGAATATGTGGTGTGTGGAGTAACAATGACACGACGGTTCGAAACCTTCGTAAACCTGAAGACGATCCTTTGCGCTCTGGCCGCAGCCGCGCTGCCCGCCCTTTCCTCAATCGTCCCGGCGCCCGCTCTCGCTGCCGCCTCGATCGGTGGCGACGTCGTGCGCGTCCGTCTGGGCGGCGACGCGCATCAGACCCGCATTGTTGTCGAACTGGACAAGAGCGTCGAGGGCAAGATGGTCGGCGCCGAGACTGGCGCGCGTCAGGTGATCGCCTTGCCCGACATTGATCTCGACCACACGCTGACCGGGCAGGGACGCGGGCTGATCGCCGACTGGAAGATCGAAAAGATCGCCGGCAGCACGCGCCTGCATCTGGATTACAGCGGCAAGGCGCGGGTGCTGCGCCGTTTCCTCCTGCCGCCCGCCGACGGGATCAGCGTTTATCGCTACGTCGTCGATATCGCGCCGGAAGGCGCAGACGCCGCGCCCGCACAGGCTGCGCCCTTGCCGGTCGTGACGCAGACCGTCGCACAGGCCGCGCCGCTGCCGGAGGACAATGCGCTGCGCAAGAAGGTGATCGTGATCGACGCCGGACACGGCGGCAAGGATCCGGGCGCGCATGGCGCCTTCAGCAACGAAAAAGACATCAATCTGGCCTCGGCCAAGGCCTTGCGCGAGGCGCTGGAAAAGACCGGCCGTTACAAGGTCATCATGACGCGCGACACCGATTCGTTCGTCGATCTGGCCGGGCGGGTGCGCATCGCGCGCAGCGCCGACGCCGACCTGTTCATCTCGCTGCATTCCGATTCGGGCGGCGACGGCTCGACCTCGGGCGCCTCGATCTACACCCTGTCGGACTCCGGCACCGAACGCGCGGCGAAAAAGGCCATGGTCAAGGGCGACTGGTCCCTGTCGGACATGACCTCGTCGGACCGCATCGTTAACCGCATCCTGATCGACCTGACCCAGCGCGCCACAAAGAACCGTTCGGCGACCTTCGCCCAGCTTGTCATGGACCATATCGGCGACTCGACGCCTTTGCTGAAAAGCAATCTGCGTCAGGCCGGGTTTGTGGTGCTGCTGGCGCCCGACGTGCCGGCGGTGCTGCTCGAAATGGGCTATGTTAACAATGATCACGACGAGAAAATGCTCAATGATCCGCATCATCGCGAGCTGATGATGGGCGAGGTCGCCAAGGCGATCGACCAGTATTTCGACAACGATGTGCGCTACGCCTCGTTCGCGGGGCTGAATTAAGATTTCGGCATAATAAGCTGAACCTCATGGTGTTTAAGGCTCCGCGCTGGTCGCGGAGCCTTTTGTTTTGTGATGGCGGCGCGCATTTTCTTCGGAATCGCTTTGCCTGGGAGCGGCGGTTTGATAAGTGTCGGATCGTGTAGGTTGGACGGACGCGATCAGGCGCCGTCGCAAGCGTATCTGGAGGCGGTTTGCGCAAGACGTCGGAGCGTTGGTTCACCATAGCGGGGATGATCTCCATGAGCCTTGTGGCTCTGGCGGGCTTTGCCGTGGCGGTTTACGCCGCCTGGCTGTTCCATGACATGCCGGACGGCTCCGAACTGGCGGACTTCCATCCTGTCACCTCAGCGCGGGTCTTCGCCTGGGACGGCACCCTGATCGGGCAATATGGTCAGGAACGCCGTATATACGTGCCCTATAACCGCATTCCGCCGCGTCTGCGCGAAGCCTTTATGGCCGCCGAGGATCGCAGCTTCTTTCAGCACAATGGGGTCGATGTCGGCGGCGTGTCGCGCGCCATGGCCAAGAACGTCTTCAACCTGCTGCGCGGGCGCCGTTTCGAGGGCGGCTCGACCATCACCCAGCAGGTCGCCAAGAACCTGTTGCTCAACAATGAGCGCACCCTGGGCCGCAAGTTGAAAGAGGTCATTCTGGCGCGTCGGCTGGAGAAGAATCTCAGCAAGGAGCAGATTCTCGAACTCTATCTGAACGACATCTATCTCGGTTACCGCGCCTATGGCGTCGGGGCGGCGGCGTTCAACTATTTCGGCAAGTCGGTCGATCAGCTTTCTTTAAGCGAAATGGCGTTTCTGGGCGCCCTGCCGAAGGGGCCGGAGAATTACAAGCCCTCGACGCACAAAGCGGCGGCGATTGCGCGCCGCAACTGGGTGCTGGGCGAGATGGCCAAGGCGGGCTGGGTGACCGAGGCCGAGGCGCAGGCCGCTATGAAGGACGATCTGGTCATCCAGTCCAAACCCTTACGCGCCAAGTATCAGGACGCCGACTATTTCGTCTCAGAGGTCGAACTGCGCTCCAAACGCCTGTTCGACGACAAGATCTACACCGACGGCTACTATATCAAGACCACGCTCGATCCGAAGCTGCAGACCATGGCGCGCGCGGCGCTGATGGACGGTCTGGAGGCTTATGATCGTCGTCATGGCTGGCGCGGCGCCTGGGGTAGTCTCGATGTCGATGACCCGAACTGGGTGGATGACGCGGAAGCCGCCGAAGATCGCATGCCGGACAGCCATAAGGCGCCGTCCGAACGTCCCGACTGGATCATCGGCATGATCGTCAAATCCAGCGGAACGGTGCGCGACGTCAATGGCGGCGAGGGCGCGATCCGCGGCGCCGATATCGCCTGGGCCAAGGCGACGCGCGGCCTCAAGGCGGGCGATCTCGTCTATGTCTCGAAAGACTCCGACGGCGCTTATAGTCTGCATCAGGCGCCGCTGGTCAACGGCGCCCTGGTGGCCATCGACCCGTATTCGGGGCGGATTCTGGCCATGGTCGGCGGCTATTCTTACTCCCTGTCCAAGTTCAACCGCGCCACCCAGGCCGCGCGTCAACCCGGTTCGTCGATCAAGCCGTTCGTCTATGCGGTGGCGCTGGAGCATGACTTTACGCCCGCCTCGATCGTCGAGGATTCGCCGGTGTCGATGATCGGCGGAGACGGCAAGATGTGGACGCCGGAAAACTACGAACACGACTATCTCGGTCCGCAGCCGATCCGGCGCGGCATCGAGCTGTCGCGCAACCTGATGACCATCCATCTGGCGCAGAAGGTCGGCATCAAACAGATCACTCAGGGCATCGTCAATTTTGGCGTCAACGATTCCATGCCGAATGAAATGTCGATGGTGCTGGGGGCGGGCGAGGTCAATCCGTACCGGCTGGTGGACGCCTACGCCATCTTCGTCAATGGCGGCTATAAGGTGAAGCCGCATATGATCTCCGAGGTCGAGGACCGCAACGGCCACGTCGTCTATAAGGCGGACGAACGGACCTGTCCGGCGGCCTGCACGGGCGCCTTCGACGGTCTGGAAAGCCCGCGTCTGCCGAGGATCGGCGATCCGGTGCTGGACCCGATCACCGCCTATCAGATCAATTCCTTTCTGCAGGGCGTGACCATCCGCGGCACGGCGGCGGCGGCGCGCAATATCGGTTTCCCGATTGGCGGCAAGACCGGCACGACCAACGATTTCCGTTCGGCCTGGTTCGTCGGCTTTTCGGCGGACATCGTGGCGGGCGTGTTCGTCGGTTTTGACGACAACCGTTCGCTCGGCAATCATGAAACCGGCGCTGTCGCGGCCCTGCCGATCTGGATGGACTTCATGAAGCAGGCGCATGCCGGCAAGCCGGCGCGTGATTTCAACAAGCCGAAGGACGCGGTTTACGCCTATGTGCGCGGCATTGAGGAGGCCTTCAAGCCGGGCACGGAGCCGAAGGTTCAGGTCGCGCCTGAAATCGAAGGACCGAAGCCGTATCTCGATACCTGGGAGGATGGCGGTCCCGGCGCGGGCCAGAACGACGCCGCGCCCATGACCTATGTGCCGTCGGAAGAACCGCCGCCGCCTGCGGCGAAGAAATCCGATGCGCCGATTGTTTATGTACCGCAGCAGGACGAAACGCCGCGGCGCAGCGCGCGCAACGGCAAAAACCAGTTCTGACTTGTCATCAGGGGGCGGGAGCGATAAACCCGCCCCTCATAATTTCACAGGAAGCTTTGCATGCGTTTGGATATTGAGGCCGCCGCCGCCGATATCGAGCAGTCCGTCGGTCTGCTCAGGAGGCGTCTTTGACTGGGATGTCGCCTTACGCCGTCTCGATGAACTGAACGCGCGGGTCGAAGACCCGACTCTGTGGGACAAGCCGGAAGAAGCTCAGAAGGTCACGCGCGAGCGCTCGAAACTGGCCTCGTCCGTGGACGCTGTGCTGGGCGTCGAGAAGGAACTGAAAGACGCGCTGGAATTCGCAGAACTGGGCGATCTGGAAGGCGATGACAGCCTGATCGACGAGGCGCGCGAGATGCTCAAGGCGCTCAAAGCCCGCGCCGGTCGCGCCGAGCTGGAGGCGCTTTTGTCCGGTGAAGCGGACGGCAACGACGCCTATCTGGAAATTAATTCCGGCGCGGGCGGCACCGAGTCGAACGACTGGGCGGGCATTCTGTTGCGCATGTACACGCGCTGGGCCGTCGCGCATGGCATGAGCGTCACGGTTGAAGAAGAAACGCCGGGCGAACAGGCGGGCGTCAAGTCCGTGACCCTGATGATCAAGGGCGAGAACGCCTATGGCTGGCTGAAGACCGAGGCGGGCGTTCACCGGCTGGTGCGCATCTCGCCGTTCGATTCCAATGCGCGCCGTCATACCTCGTTCGCCTCGGTCTGGGTCTATCCGGTCGTCGACGATACGATCGTTATCGACATCAATCCGGCGGATGTGCGCACCGACACCTATCGCGCCTCAGGCGCAGGCGGTCAGCACATCAACAAGACCGATTCAGCCGTGCGCCTGACGCACATCCCGACCGGCATCGCCGTCGCCTGTCAGGCCGGACGGTCGCAGCACGCCAACCGCGATGAGGCGTGGAAGATGCTGCGCGCGCGCCTCTATGAGCTGGAATTGCAGAAGCGCGAGGCCGCCCAGGCCGCCCTGGAAGAGCAGAAGACCGATATCGGCTGGGGTCACCAGATCCGCTCCTATGTGTTGCAGCCCTACCAGATGGTCAAGGATTTGCGCACCAATGTCGAAACCTCGGATACGCAAGGGGTGCTGGACGGCGATCTCGACGCTTTTATGGGCGCGTCTCTGGCGCAGCGCGTCGGTCTGACGCGCGAAGAGGACGCAGAAGGCTGATTATTTCGGTCCTTACTTTGGTTCCGGCGGGCGGGCGTGATCGGCGGTTTTGGCGACATTGACCACATCGGGCGTATGGTGCGGATGCGCGTCCGATTTGGCCGGGATCTTGCGCCGGCCTTTCTTGATCACGACCTCGTCGCCCATATAGCGCGCGTAGACCTGCGTGAATTCGGCGCCGAGAAAGAAGACCTGGGTGGAGTAATAGATCCACACCAGCAGCACGATGATCGAACCCGCCGCGCCGTAGGCTGAACCGAAGGCGGAATGGCCGAGATAGAGGCCGATCAGCGCCTTGCCGACCTCGAACAAAAGGGCGGTGATCAGGGCGCCGATGGCGACGTCGCGCCATTTGATCGCCACGTCGGGCAGGAACTTGTAGATCATCGCAAACAGAACCGCCGCCACCATAAAAGAAATGACGGTGTTGGCGACATGCGCCATGCCCGGCGACATATGGGTCGCTATAGAGGCGCTGAAGGCGGACAGGGCCGCTGAGATCACCAAGCCGATCAGCAGGAGGAAGCCGACGCCCAGAATCATGGCGAAGGACAAAAGCCGTTTCTTGACGAACCAGATCCAGTGGCCGCGCGGAATATGATCGACGTTCCAGATCGTGTTGAGCGCGTCCTGCAACTGCGCAAAAAAGCCGGTCGAGGACACCAGCAGGGTGATCACGCCGATGGCCGTGGCCCAGCCGCCGGAATGGTCCTGCGCATTCTGGCGATGGCGCAGAATGGATTGAATGGCGTGGGCGCCGCGGTCGCCGATCAGCGCCTGAATCTCGGCGATCAGATAGCCGGACACGGCGTCGCGTCCGAAAAACAGGCTGGCCACGGCGATGACGATCAGCAGAAGCGGTCCCAGAGACAGCACGCTGTAAAAGGCCAGGGCGGCGCCAAGGCGCGGCGCCTTGTCGTCATTCCATTCGCGCAGGGTTTCACGCAGAATGAACCAGAAGCTCGACAGGGTCAGAAGACGGCGCGGCGGCTTGGTTTGCGTCATGGGAACTCATGCAGAGGCGTTTCGCGGCGCAGTATAGCGGATTTGCGGTCGCTGTCGAAAAAGGAAAGCATAAAAACGAAAGCCGACGAAGCGCGTTCGTCGGCTTTGTTAATGACCACGGTTTGGGAGAAGCCGCTACTTCAGGTCGGACAAGGCGCTCATATCGTAGGCGTCCAGGCTGGGCGCGCCCACCGGAACCGGGGTGGCGACCGGCGCGGCTTCGCTGACGCTGGCGACATGCGGCGTCACAGCGGGCGCTTCGGCGCGGCGGTTTTGCAGACAGCGGCCCTGGAAGAAGGCGCCGACGTCGATGGCGAGCTGGTCGTGGGTGATATCGCCCTCCACATAGGCAGTGGCCTGCAGCTTGACCTGACGGCCCTGAATCGAACCGACGATGCGACCGCGCACCTCGATGGTCTCAGCTTCGACCTTGCCCTCGATATTGCCGGACTCGCCGACGATCAGATGACCGACCTTGACGTCGCCGCGCACGGCGCCGTCCAGATGCAGATCGCCGTTGCCGGTGACATTGCCGTCGATCAGCAGGCCGGAGCCGATGGTCGAGAGCGGACGCACGCCGGATGACGCTGCGGGCTTGGTGCGCGCCATATTGACCTGCGGGGTCTCGACAAGCGGCGGCGGCGGGACAGGCTGCGGTTTTGCAGCCGGTTTGCTGGGCTTAGTTTTGTTGAACATAGTCTCCTGCCTTTAAGAAGCGAGCGGGGTTTTGCGGGCGACCGTTGATCCACACCTCATAGTGCAGATGCGGACCGGTCGAGCGGCCTGTCGAGCCCATCGAGGCGATGCGCTGGTCGAGCGCGATGCGCTGGCCGGGATGGACGCTGAACGCGGCCAGGTGGGCGTAGCGGGTCATGAAGCCGTTGCCGTGGTCGATCTCGACCACATTGCCATAACCGGTGCGCACGCCGGTGAAGCTGACAATGCCGGGCGCGGTGGCGTAGACGGGCGTGAACATCGGTCCGGCGAAGTCCTGGCCGGTGTGATAGTGCGGCGTGTGGGTGAACGGATCGAGGCGCACGCCGAAGCCGGAGCTTTCGCGCGTGCCGACGGTCGGACGCCCGAAGGGCAGATGCGTTTCGCTGTTTTGCAGGCCGCGCATATCCGATAGGTCGGCGGCGGCGCTGTGGACGCGCTCGGCGAAATCGGCGTCCACGCCCAGCAGTTGCGACAGGCTGACGGCGTCCTTGCTGGCCAATGGGCTGGATGCGCCGCCGGCGAAGGCCGCCGGATTGAGGCCCGCCATGCGGAAGGCCAGGCGCAGACGCTCGGCGCGGGTCTTGGCGAAGGCCTGAGCGTTGCTGATCATGCGTTCCTGTTCGGCGCGCACCGAATAGATGCGTTCGATCGGCGGCAGGCTGTCATCGATCTGAGCGGGGGCCAGCGCTGCGGCGGCGCCGGGAACGCCTTTGAAATCGGTCAGCACCTTGATCAGCGCGTCGTTGCGCGCCGTCACCGTCTTGGCCAGGTCTTCGAGCGAGCCGGAATTGTTGGTGGCCTGCTGTGTGGCGATATCGAGGCGCGCCTGCCGGTCGGCGACCCAGCGCTCCATCTGCGACTTCATCATCAGCACTTCGCTCTCCGCGCCTGCGCCATGCGCGGCGGCGAAGAACAGGGTGAAGCCGGTTGAAATCGCCAGCCAGGTCAGCAGGGCGGCGGTCAGGAATATCAGCGTAAACTGCCGTCCCGGCGTCAGGGTGAAGACCTGGGTTTCGCCATGCGAACGGATATAGATGTGGCGCTCCGGCAGGAGATTTTCCATCCAGCCGCCGAGCCGCTCATCGCTTTTTTCGCCCATAACCGCCATTTTACGCGACTTCCCCAGCCATCTGTATCGTTTTGGCACGGCTTTGCGAAGCTGTACAGGGGCGCGCGCAGCCGCATCTTCTAAAGAGACTGACAGGCGAATTGTGCGGCGCTGCGGTCATGATATTTCCACTATCCGGGGAAGTGTCCCGATTTGAAAACGGCATGAGGCGGGTTTCAAGATCAATGCCGCAAACCGGAGTTAACCCTGATCTGTGTTAGACGGTTTCAGCGACAATTTTGCGTCCGACCGGATGCGCTTTTACGCGGCCATAAGCGCTTTCAGCTTGTCCAGCACGGCCTCGGCGTGGCCCTTGACCTTGACGCCGCGCCAGACGCAGCGCACGACGCCTTCGGGGTCGATGATAAAGGTCG
>DATMTF010000067.1:0-7166 GCA_035565015.1 Asticcacaulis sp.
GAAAAAAAGAGGCGGAGCCAGGGAACGCGGCTCCGCCCGAAGGTACTGTCGAGGAGTTAGAAGCTGGCCTTAACCGTCAGCGTATAGGTGCTGCCGTCATAGTCGATCCAGCGGACCAGGCGCGTATCGTTTTCATATTCATGACGCTTGGCGTTGGTCATGTTGTAACCGTCCAGCGAGATCGAGACGCGGTCATTGACATTGTACGAAGCCGACATGTCGAGCTGGCCGCGCGGTTCGACCGAACGGGCGCCGCCGGTATAGGTGCCGTTCGAGTTGAGCGCATAGCTGGAGCGCCAGTTATAGGTGGCGCGCACGCCCCACTTGCTGGTTTCGTAGAAGCCGATCAGGTTGAACGTGTTCTTCGAAATGCCGGGAAAGGGCGCAATGGCCGGGCTCTTGGACTGGGTGAAGGCGTAGTTGAAGTCGCCGCCGAAATTCTTCCAGAAGCCCGGCAGGAAGTCGAGATTCTGTTGCAGGTTGAACTCCAGGCCATGCACATAGGTCGGCTTGTCCAGATTATAGGCGCCCGACGCATTGACATAGACGGTCTTGCTGGTCGTGCTGAGGCTGGTGGCGATACAATGCACGCCGTCCCAGTTGAGCGGGCCGTAACCCCAGTTCGAACCGTCCGACGGGCACAGGATGGCCGGATCGCTGGTTGGGTTGATGCGGCCCGTGATCTTCTTGTCGAAATAGGCCAGCGAGATCACGCCGCCCGGACGGTTGTACCATTCCAGCGACAGATCGAACGAGTCGGCCAGATACGGATGCAGCTTGTTATTGCCGATACGGACCGAGGCGTTATAGATCGACATGGAAGGCGTCGAGTTGCTGCCGTCCAGAAGCGGCTGGCCGAACTGCGACACCGGCGAATACTGACGCGGCTGCGGGCGGACATAGGTCTTGTAGTAGGCGCCGCGCAGCACCAGATTATCGCGGATATCGGCGACAAAGATGGCCGATGGCAGCCAGTAGTGGTACTTGTTCTCGATCTGATGCCAGCTATAGTTTGACAGCGAGCCGACACTGTCACCGCTGGCAAAGGGTGTGGTTTGATCGAGCGTCTCGATGGTGTTGTCGGTCGCCTCGTAGCGCAGGCCGAAATTGCCGCGCACGCGGTGGCCGCCAAGCTGAGTGTCGTACTTGGCCTGGATATAGGCTTCGCTCAGATCGTTGGCGTTGGTGTAATTGTAATTGGCGAAAGCGCCGTCCGCATATTCGATATTGAAACCGACCGCGCTCAGACCGCCGCCATTATAAGCTGTCACCGGCGTAAGGGCGTCGATATATTTCTGGGCGTCGATGACCTGCCAGTTCGTTGTGGTCGAGGCGTTGCCGCCCATGAAATCGTTCGCCGAAGGCGAAGTCATCAGCATGTCGGCGGTGATGTTGCCGAGCTGAATGCCGTAAGCCATATTGCGGAAACCGCGCGACTTGAAGCGGTTCTGTTCGAGGCGGAAGCCGCCCTGAACGCTGGTGATCGGACCCCAGTCGGTATAGCGCTCGACATCGAGCTGCGCGGAATTGACCTGATTATAGGCGTAGCTTTCCGAACCGGAGACATTAAGCGCATAGGCGCCGTTCGACGTGTACCAGTTTTCCGGATCGCTTTTCGACCAGGTCGTCCAATCCGCCATCAGCACGTTTTGCGGATTGGGCGTGACGTCGAAGGAGAAGTCGCCGAGATTGCCAAGACCGGTATTGAGATGCGCCACGACGCCATTGCCGGCGGCGGTGGAGTTGGTTTGCAGGTCAAGCTCGGTTTCCAGCGACGAAGTCATGCCGGTCGAAACCGCCAGCGCGCCGGCGACGCGCCATTTTTCATTATGCCAATCGCCATTGGCGACCATGCCCTTGGACTGCTGGTGCTGCGAATACAGACGCGTCGAGGACTTGGCGGGGAAGTTCGACCAGGTCACGTCCGGATAGAGGTAGCGGCCATCCGAGGTCTGAACCGGATCGCCGTTCGGCGTGACCGTGCCCGCGCCGTCCCACATCGAATCGATCAGGAAATATTGCTGCGTCTTGGGCAGGTTGCGGTCGCTGTAATAGCCGATGACGCCCAGCTTGGTGTTGTCGTTTGGCTTCCATTCCATGCCGCCGGATGCGGTCCACAGATTGCCGACATTCATGCGCGTATATTGACGCAAAGCGCTGTCATACCATGCGCCGGACGTGCCCTTCGATCCCGTCGCGCTCGTCACATAAGGTCCGACGTTCGCCTGATTCACGCCCAGGACATTGGCCAGGGAGCGGCAGAAGGAGGCTGTGCTCGAACAGGCGGTCGGCGAATAATAGCCGCCATATTGCGACGCGAAATCGGTCTTGCTCAGGCCGGTGACCGTGGGATCGAGCACGCTGTAGCTGTTGAAGACCAGCGAGTCGCGACGGAAGTTCTCACGCTTGTAGGCGACGGTGCCGAATACGGCGAAGTCGGGCGTGATGTGCTTGTTGTAGCCGAGGGTGAAGGCCGGGGAGCCGAGCTTGCCCAGGGTGTTGTATTCATAGGCCGCCTTGGCGAAACCGCCGTCCTTGCGCGACAGGGCCGGAGCGATCTGCATGTCGACATTGCCCGACAGGCCGCCGGACTGCGCATTGGCCATCGGCGACTTTTCGATCACAAAGGCGGTGAAGATGTCGGAGTTGAACGCGCCCAGAGGGCCGCTGGAATCGTTGCTCAGCGACGGCGGCTCGGCGAAGGCCTGACCGTTCAGGGTCGTGCGCGCATAGGAGCCGGGCATGCCGCGCACATTGATGGTGGCGTTGCGGCCTTCGGCTTCGCGGTTGATCTGCACGCCCGGAATGCGTTGCAGCGCCTCGCCGACGTTCAGATCCGGAAAGCGACCCAGACCGTCGGACGAAATGCCGTCGGTGATTTCGATATTGTCCTTCTTGGCGCGGACGGCGTCGGCATAGCTTTTCTTGAAGCCGGTGACCACGACGACCGTGTTGTCGGTTGTGGACGCGCTGGCGTCGGTTTGCGCATGGGCGAGGCCTGCGCCCATTCCCATCAGAATCGTCGCGCCGAGCAGGGCCTGCTTCAGCCGGTAAGGGTTACGCCCCATATTCCTCTCCATAATTATTGTCTCTCCTGTTATCCCGCGCCATTAAGCTGGCGGGCTGTGGCATTGATGGCTGACCCGGAGCGCGTCCTGCGCTGCAATCCGGAACGCCCCGGCGGGATAGATTGGCGCGCCAATACAAGCGGCTCCGCCAGTTTCAACCCCGATCGCCTGACGGATTGCAACGCCGTTTAAGCCTTTGCGCAATCTGTTTGAGCTTCCCGCCGTGTCATTCCCGCATATCGCAGTCGTGGATACGCTTTCGTTCGTCTTTTTATGGTCCCGCCGCGGGTCAGGATACGCGGAACTGAACAGGTTGCGATCCGCGACGGAACGAGGCGAAATTATGAGTGGTCGACCAAAATGTCAATTCCATTATAACACAATATGATATTTTCATTTCATTTTTGTCGGACGCGTCGGTTGCGTAAAGGCGCGGCGATCAGGTTGACAGATAGGGTTCAGAGGTAAAAAACATCGTGAATACAGTCGATAACAGCATATTCTTCAGTCGGTCCGCATGAAGAATACGCTGTCCGCCGCCGGTCGCAATGTGGCGACGAAGTCACAATGGCTGGCCTTTATCAGGCGCGAATCCTCATGCGCAATCCTCAGGCGCGAACCGTCAGACGCAGGTCGCCCGTCACCATCCCCTGGGCGGCGGCGCGAATCTCAAGCGCGCCCGGCTGCCCGCGACGCGTTCTGATAATGACCTGCGCCAGTCCGTTGAAAAGACGGCGCTGGCTGGACTTGTCCGCCTCCAGACTGATCGGATTTCCGTTGCCGACGCCGATAATGTCGCCCGGCCCGTCCACGGCGAACCGGATCAGATCGCTGGCCGTTGGCGCGGATACGCCTTTGCCGTCAAGGGCTTCGACACGAATCAGGGCGACATCCTGTCCGTCGGCGCGCAGGGCGTCGCGGTCGCAGGTCAGGGAAAGCCGCGCCGCCGCGCCCGCCGTCTGACGGCGCGCCTTCTGCACGACCTTGTCGCCCTTATAGCCGTACACGACGATTTCGCCCGGCTGATAGACGGCGTCCCAGGCGATGTGGCCGTCTTTCGCGCAGGGCTTGCGGCCCAGAGACCGACCGTTGACGAACAGTTCGGCTGAGTCGAGATTGGTGTAGGCCCAGACCGGAATCGTCTGGCCTTCCTTGCCCGCCCAGTTCCAGTGCGGCAGAACGTGCAGCACTGGCTCGTCCTGCCACCAGGACTTGTAATACCAGTAGATGTCTTTCGGAAAGCCGCAGGTGTCCAGAATGCCGAAATGCGACGAAATCTCCGGCCAGCGGTTGAAGGGCGTCGGTTCGCCGCGATAATCGAACCCGGTCCAGACCAGTCCGCCGGACAGATACGGCCTGGCGTTGTAAAAGCTCCACCACGCTTCGGCGGTCTTGGCGTAGGAGGGCGCGTCGAGATCGTAGGCGCGCACATAGCCCCTGACATCGTCGCGCACATATTCGCCGCGCGTCGAAACCGCGCTGGCCGTCTCGGTGCCGATGATCGGCATGTCGGGATAGAGTTTGCGGAACGGCTCGATATCCTGTTCGTGATAATTAAAGCCCATCACATCGAGCGCCGGCGTGACGCCGTAACCCGCATGGTGGTTCATGGCGGCGGTCACCGGTCGCGTCGGGTCCAGCGCCTTGACCACGCGGCGCATGTCCTGCGCGATCTTCAGGCCGCGCTCCGTGCCCTGCTGCGCCGTTTCCTCATTGCCGATCGACCACAGCATGATGCTGGGATGGTTGCGGTCGCGCCGGATCATGGCCGCCAGTTGATCGAGTCCGTCCGGCGTCGACGTCATCATGCGCGTCTCGTCGATGACCAGCACGCCCAGTTCGTCGCAGGCGTCGAGCAGGGCGGGGGCGGGCGGATTGTGCGAACAGCGCCAGGCGTTCGCGCCCATCGCCTTGAGCTGGCTGACGCGCCATCTGTGCAGACTGTCGGTCAGGGCGACGCCGACGCCGGCATGGTCCTGATGGTTGTTGGTTCCGCGTATCTTCAGCCACTGCCCGTTGAGGAAAAAGCCTTTCTGCGCGTCGAAGCGCATTTCGCGCAGCCCTAAGCGCGTCACGAACACGTCGATGATCTGACCGTCGCGGGCAAGCTCGGTGCGAACTGTATACAGGTGCGGATCGTCCAGCGACCACAGATGCGGCGTCGCGATCCGCGCCGCCTGCTTCACCGTCGTCTGGCTGCGGGCGGCGAGACTGACAGGCGAGGCGACCTCCGCCGCCATCCGGCCTGCGGCGTCAAAGAGTCGCGAGGTCACGACGATCTGCGCGTCCGCATCTGAGTCATTGCGCGTCTCGATATCGAGGCTGACCGAGCCCGAGACATCGCCGCGCGCCCACACGCCCCATTGCGGCACATGCACGGGATCGGTCTTGACCAGCCAGACATGGCGGTAAATGCCGGCCCCCTCATAGAACCAGCCCTCGCCAAGCGAGGCGTCGGCGCGCACCAGAAGCACGTTCGGGCCGCTGGCGTCGACAAAGTCGGTGATGTCGACGCTGAACGACGTATAGCCGCTCTCATGCCGTGTCAGAATATAGTTGTTGAGGATGATATAGGCGTCACGGAACACGCCGTCGAATTCCAGGCTCAGGCGGCGCCCGTCATCGCCCGGCTCAAGCGTGAAGACCTTGCGATACCAGCCGATGCTGTTCTCCGGAAAGCGCCGCCCGATCGCCTTGTAACCGTGACCTGCGCCCGGATCGCCGTCTTCGGGATTGGCGGGCGGGATGAAGTAGTCATTCCTGGCGAAGGGCAGGGCGACGGCCCAGTCATGCGGCAGGTCGACCGCCTCCCAGGCGCTGTCGTCGAAATCGGCCGAAGCCGGTTCTGCAATCCCCTGACCCTGCTTGGCGAAAGTCTTTTGGTCGCGTCCGAAGCCGAAGTCGCGATCCTCGTCCGCTGCATGGCCGGGATGAAAGCGCCAGCCAAAATCGAACAGGTCGCGCACGCGCGGCGCAAGGCCCTGTCCGGCGGCGGGCGCCGAGCGTTCAGACGCCATTGCGGGCGCCGCCGCGCCCAGCAGGCCCAGAGCCGCAGACCCTCTCAGAAGATGGCGGCGGTGGAGGCGCGGCGTTTTCGGGAGCGGTTTTGACGGCGTCATCGGACGAACCTCCTGCGGGTCTGAACCCTCGAACCTGTTAGGATAAATTTTTTCCATAATTTCTACACATGAAACAGTCATTTCGTCAAAGGAACTTGAAATTGTTTGACCAATTTTGGAAATCGACCTAAGCGAAGAACAAATAACGATATTCGCACGCAGGCCTGATGACTAAGATGGCGATTCCCGGTGAGGACCAGACCGTCAGGACGGATATGGACAAGGATGTCCGCGCCTACCAGGTCGTCGGCAAATCGTTGCTGGAGCGCATTCGCGGCGGCGAATTCCGCACAGCGGGCAAGCTGCCGACCGAGCGCGAACTGGCTGAAATCTACGGTGTCGGTCGCGCCGTCGTGCGCGACGCCCTGGTCATGCTGGAGGTCAAGGGCCTGATCCAGTCGCGTCAGGGATCGGGCATCTACATCACCCCGCGCGCCTATGAGATCGAACCCACCGAAGCGGCGCCGCAGATTCATGCCTGGGACGATCTGCCGTCGGCGGGACCGCTGGAATTCCTGCAGGCGCATCAGTGGCTGGACAGCCAGTTCTGCCGACTGGCCGCCAGCGCGGCCACCGACGACGATCTGGCCGATATCGTGCAGATGGGCGAAAACTGCCGCAATCTCGTCTCAGGCGATGCGTTCGAGGCGGCGGACATGGCCTTCCGACTGGCCGTCGCCCGCGCCAGCCATAATGTCGAACTGGTCCATCTGGCCTATCAACTGGGTCTGCGCCGCGCCAATAATCCCTTATGGCGCAGGTTCTGCGCCTTGCTTTACGCACACGGTCGCCCGTCGCCGCCCGCGGATCGCGACCTGATCGTCGCGGCGCTGCGCCGCCGCGACCCGGATGCTGCCTTTGTCGCCATGTGGCGTCATGTCGAAGCGATCAAGGACATTCTGATGGCGGACGCCGGGTAGCGTTTCCGTAAAAAGCCCCGTGATCGGACAGGCCCGCCTTAACGGAGCAGCCCTATTGG
>DATMTF010000068.1:0-3298 GCA_035565015.1 Asticcacaulis sp.
CTCAATCTCTTTCAGGCCGACCTTGACCAGCAGCTTGAAGAACATCAGCTTCTTGTCGACATCCATCGGATCGGCCAGCGCCTGATTGCCGTCGCGCAGATCGGTCGAAAGCCAGCGCGGCGCCTTTTCGATGCGCTTGGAGGGCCAGGTGCGGTCCGACATATCGAAGGGAAATACGTAAGGGACGTATTTTGCGGCGGGGTTTTTGAGCATGGTCATAATGGCCGCGCTTGTGTCATGCGCGCGCGGCGTCGTCAATTGTCATCTAGGCGCTCAGGCGGCGATGTGAAAGGGCGGCGAGGGCGCTTGACGAAGATTTGTTGCGGGCGCAATCATCTTGCCGGATAAGGCGCGGAGGGGCGGTATGGCCAATCGTAAACAGGCGGGACTGATCGGGCTAGCCCTCTATGCGGCGGCGATGAACTTTTCCGTGAGGTGGCTGGCGACGGGGGCGGCGACCGGGACTCAGTCCCTGCCGATCTGGGGCGTGGCGGCGGTGGTCTTCCTGATCCCGCTGGTGCTGTGTACGCTGGAGCTGTCGGCGCGTTTCCCGGAAGAGGGCGCGATCTACGCCTGGACGCGCGAGACGCAGGGCCCATTCGCCGGGTTTCTGTGCGGCTGGATCTACTGGGCGTGCAATCTGCCCTATTTCGCCAGCCTTTTGTTCTTTGTGGTCAATATCTTCGCCAAGGCCATGCTGGCGGCGGGCGTCGGCGGGGCGCTGGCGGCGTGGATGAGCCAGCCATTGGGATCGTTCGCCGTCTGCTCCGGCCTGACCGTGCTGGTGTCGCTGATGCATGCGCGCGGCTTCGGCGTCGGCAAGCTGCTGCCGGTGATCGGGGCGTCGATGTCGATTATCCTGCTGGTCTTTTTCCTCGTCACCGGCTTCTGGCTGGCGGGCAAGGGCGCGTCGGCGACCGATTTCGCCCACAGCAACTACATGCCGCCGCTCAGCGCCAATGGCGCCATCCTGTGGTCGAGCATGCTGTTCGCCTATGCCGGGGTCGAAGGCGTCGCCCTGATGCGCAATGAGGTGATCGGCGGCGTGAAGACGGTGGTGAAGGCGCTGATCCTGCTCGGCGTCCTTCAGGCCGTCGGTTATGGCTTCGGCACGGCGGCCATGCTGATGATCGTGCCGCAGGCGCAGGCCTCGCGCCTCGGCGGCCTGCCCGACGCGATCACGCTTGCGCTCGATCGCATACATCTGGCGGGCGCGCAGCCCGTCCTGCTGCTGCTGGTCGGCCTGTCGCTGCTGGGCGGATTGAGCGCCTGGTTCGGCGCGGCGGCGCGGCTGCCGTTCGCGGTCGGGGTGGATAAGATGCTGCCCGCCTTTGTCGGCAGGCTGGACGCCAAAACCGGCGCGCCGGTCAACGCCATCTGGATTCAGACCATACTGACCATCGCCACGCTCGGCCTGAGCGCGGCGGGATCGAGCGTCGCCGGGGCCTATGATTTCGTCGTGGCCATGGGGGTGATCACCTTCATGATCCCGTATCTGTGGATGTTCGCCGCCTATTTTCTGGTGCAGAAACGCGATGGCGCGGGCCTCGATTTCCGCACGCCGGGCGGCGGCAAATGGGCGAAGTTCTGGGCCGGTCTGGGCGCGTTGATGGTGCTGAGTGCGATTGCGGGCAGTCTGGTCCCCAGCCCTGAGGCGCCGCATCCGCTGGCGGCCTTTATCAAGCTGGCCGTCGCCTCCGTCGTTCTGGTGCTGATCGGGGCGCTGATCTATGGCGTCCACCTGTGGCGCGGGAAAAAAGCATGAGCGCGCCGCTGGTTTCCGCACCTGTCACCGCGCCTGCATGGTGGTATCGCGATCCGGCCCTGTGGCCGCGCGAACGTCAGGCGGTGTTCGCAGGCTTCTGGCAGTTCCTGACGCACGAAAGCGAGCTGCGGACCCCGCGCAGCTACCGCGCCGATGTGCTGGCGGGTTATCCGGTGATCGCGGTGCGCGGCGATGACGGGGTGTTGCGCGCCTTTCACAATGTCTGCCGCCATCGCGCCGGGCCTCTGGCGAAGGACGAGGGCGGGGTGTGCGACGGCTATCTGACCTGCGCCTATCACGGCTGGAAATATACGCTCGACGGGCGCCTGCGCAGCGCGCGCGATTTCGGCGCGGCGGCGGATTTCGACCCGCGCCAGTATGGGCTGGTTGCGATCCATGTCGCGGTGTGGCGCGGACTGGTCTTTGTCTGCATGGCGGGTGATCCGCCCTCGCTTGACGCGCAGATGGGCCCACTGGATGCGAGATTGGGCAATGCCGACTGGTCAGGACTTGAGGTTGCGCTGCGCCGTCATCATGACCTCAAGTGCAACTGGAAAACCTATGTCGAGAACTATCTCGAAGGCTATCACGTCCCCGCCATGCACCCGTCTCTGGACGCCGAGATCGTGGCCGAGCAATACCGCGTCACCGTGGATGGCAAGGTCGTGTTGCACGACGCCCCGCCGCGCGACGAAACCGCCGTCTATGATGGCCTCTGGGGCTGGGTGTGGCCCAATATCGGGATCAATGTTTACAGCACCGGCCTGATGATCGAACGCATGTCGCCTATCGGCCATGACCAGACACGGCTCGACTACTTCTACCTGATGCCGCCGGGCGAGGGCGTCTCCGAAGCGACTCTCGCCATGTCCGATCAGGTGACCGCCGAAGACGTCTGGATCGCCGAGCGCGTGCAGGAAAACCTGAACGCGGGCGTCTATGACACGGGCCGGTTGTCGCCCAAACACGAAACGGCTCTGGCCGCTTTTCAGAACTGGGTGCGCGTGGCGGTGGGGCTGTAAGAAGGTTTATCCACAGATCAGCCAGATGTTCCGGATAATGGCACGCTACCGCTATCGTTCGGGGCAGACCAGATAGCGAGCGCAAAGCGCTCAAGATATAACGACTATCTCCGCCGATAGCGGTAGCGTGAAATGATCAAGAATATCTGTGTAATCTGTGGATAAACCTTACCCCTCGTTTCCATGTACGCCACCGCTACAAGACTGGCTCGCACAAGAGGGCGATTACCGCTGAAGCTTGAGACGGTCTTGACCGCTTGTCAGGATTGCGCTTGGAGGTGGGGTTGTAAGAAGGTTTTATCCACAGATTACACAAATGTTCCGGATAATGGCACGCTACCGCTATCGTTCAGGATAGACCGGATAGCGAGCGCGCAGCGCTCATTTGAACAGCGGCTGTCTCTGGCGATAGCGGTAGCGTGCAATCGCCCTGAATATCTGTGTAATCTGTGGATAACCTTTCCTATTCCCGCCTCCGAGAACGCCACCGCCTCAAGATTGGTGCGCACAA
>DATMTF010000069.1:0-4533 GCA_035565015.1 Asticcacaulis sp.
GTTGAAGCCCGTCGCGATCGCCGAGCCTTCGATGGAGGGGATGATGCCGGCTTGACCGCCCACATCCACCTCATCCTCGATCCGGCCGATGAAGCGGCTGGCGATATAGCTTTCATGCACGAAGCGGTCGCCCTTTTTCAGTCGCCCCAGCGCGTGCAGATGCGCAAGACGCGCCGAAGTGCCGGTGCCGCACGGCGAGCGGTCGATAGCGCGTTCGCCGTAAAAGACAGCGTTGCGGCCATCGGCGCCGTCGTGCTTGGGCTTGTCGGCCCACAGGACATGGCTGACTCCCCGGATGGTGGGGTCCAACGGATGGACCGGTTCATAGGCCGCCTGCACAAGCTGGCGGACCGTGCGCGACAGCTCGATGAGGCGCGCCGCGCCCAGATCGTCGAGGCCGGTATAGGCGCCTTGCGGTTCGATAATGGCGTAATAATTGCCGCCATAGGCGACATCGAGCGACAGCGGACCGAAGCCGGGGACGTCGATTGCAATCCCGCGTCTGGCCAGATAGGCGGGGACATTGACGATCTTCACCGACGTCACGCGCGCGCCTTCGCTCCGATAGGTGATGTCGATCACGCCCGCCGGGACTTCCAGCTTCAATTTTCCCGGCGCGCGCGGCGTGATCAGACCGTTCTCCAGCGCGAAGGTCACCATGCCGATCGCGCCGTGGCCGCACATGGGCAGACAGCCGGAGGTTTCGATGAACAGTATCCCCGCATCCGTATCCTCGCGCGTCGGCGGATAAAGGAAGCCGCCCGACATCATGTCATGACCGCGCGGCTCAAAGCACAGGCCGGTGCGGATCCAGTCGAAACGGTTGAGGAAGTCCTGACGCCGCTCGGACATCGTCTTTCCGGCCAGCAAGGGCGCCCCGCCCGCGACGAGGCGGACGGGATTGCCGGCGGTGTGGCCGTCGATGCAGAAGAAGGTGTGACGCATGCTACGCCGCCTGAGTGATCTTCAGGCTGGGGCGCGTGGCGGCGGCCTTTTCGACCAGGGCGGTCACTTCCGCGCGGCGCGCGCCGGTCAGCGGCATGCGCGGCATGCGCACCCGTTCCGAGCCGCGGCCCATGATCTGCTCGGCCAGCTTGATCGACTGAACGAGATCGTGTTCGGCGTCGAGGTGCAAAAGCGGCAGGAACCAGCGGTAGATATCGCGCGCCGTCTTGACGTCGCCCGCCTTGAGCGCCTTGACCAGCAGGACCGATTCCTGCGGGAAGGCTGAGGTCAGGCCCGACACCCAGCCCTGCGCGCCCAGCAAAAGCCCCTCGAAAGCGACATCGTCCAGTCCCGCAAACAGGCTGTAACGGTCGCCGAAAGCGTTATAGAGATCGGTATAACGGCGCGTATCGGCCGCCGATTCCTTGACCGCGACGATGTTCCCGACCGGACGCAGCGCTTCGAGGACGTCATGGCCGATATTGACGCGATAGGCGGAGGGGTTGTTGTACAGCATAATCGGCAGGGATGTCGCCTGCGCAACCTGGGTGAAGTGGGCGGTCAACTCCTCAGCCTTTGGCACATACACCATGGCGGGCAGCAGCATCAGGCCGTCGGCGCCGATCGTCTCAGCGTCGCGGGCATAGGCGATGGCGCGCGGGGTGGTCAGTTCCGAAACGCCGGTAATGACCGGTACGCGCTTATTGACCACCTCGACGATGGCGGTCAGCAAGTCGCGCTTTTCTTCCGGCTCCAGCGAATTGTTCTCGCCGCAGGTGCCCATGGCGATGATGCCGGTGACTCCGTCGCGGATCAGGTCGTCGACCACACGTTGGGTGTCGGCGACGTCGATAGACAGGTCTTCCCTGAACTGTGTGGTGACTGCGGGAAACACGCCCTGCCAATCAATTTTCATCGGAGCACTCCTGAAGCTTGCGTTAGATGATATACGGTATACTATATGCCATCATGCGGCGCAACACAGAAACTGCCGCCGAACTGAGAGAATGTAACAGATGAAATCCTTTGTCATCGGCGCAGGCGTGATGGGATTAAATATCGCGCTGGAATTGCAGGCGAGAGGATATGAGGTCACACTTATCGAGGCGCGCCAGGGCGGTTTTGACGGCGCCTCCTATGGCAATGCCGGTCATATTGCGACGGAGCAGGTCGAACCCCTGGCTTCGTGGGCGACGATCACAAGCGCGCCGCAGCGCCTGTTTCCGCGCGGCGCGCTCGATCTGCCCCTGTCAGGTCTCGGCGCGTGGCTGCCGTTCAGCCTGCGCATGATGCAGGCGGCGGCGCCGCAGCGATTCGCGCGCGGCAAGGCGACCCTGTCGGCCCTGCTGGCCAAGGCCATGCCCGCATGGCGTCGGCGCGTGGCGGATCTGGGCGCGCCCGATCTGTTGCGCGAGGACGGCCATTCTATTGTCTGGGAAACGCCGCAAAGCGCTGAGATTGGTCTGGCGCGCTGGATAAGGGCCGATACCGCCGGAGCCGTCGTGCGACCGCTGACTGCCGACGAATTGGCGCATCTGCAAACCTTGACGACGCGTCAGTTCTTTGGCGGCGTCCGCTTTGACGGCACGGGTCAGATCGCGGACAATGCCCGGCTGTTAAACGCCATGAAAGCGAGTTTCATCGCGCGCGGCGGCGTCTGGCTGGCGGAAAGCGTCGTTTCGCTTCATGACGCGGAAGGCGGCGCAGGCATCAGACTGTCCGGCGGCGAAAATTTGCGCGCCGACACCGTTATCGTCAGCGCGGGCGCGGGCTCAAAACCTTTGCTGCAAGCGCTGGGGCACACGGTTCCGCTGATCGCGGAGCGCGGCTACCACATTCAGTCGGCGAAGCACGGATGGCCTTGCGGCCTGCCGCCGGTCGTGTTCGAGGATCGCAGCCTGATCGTCACGGGTTTTGAATCGGGCCTGCGCGCGGCCAGTTTTGTCGAATTCAACCGGCCAGACGCGCCGCCGGACCCGCGCAAATGGGCGAAGCTGCGGCAACATGTGCGCGAATTGGGCCTGCCGTTCGGCGAGGCCGACGCGGAATGGATGGGCGCGCGTCCGACTCTGCCGGACTATCTGCCCGCCATCGGACGCTCGACGCGCGCCAAACACGTCTATTACGCTTTTGGGCATCAGCATCTGGGATTGACGCTCGGCGCCGTGACGGGCGATCTGGTCGCCGATATGGTGGCGACGGACGCGGCGCCGGAAAATTTCAACATCGAACGGTTCAGGTAACAAAGATGAGCATAGGCGGATCGAGCATAGAGGCGGAACTGGCGAAGCTGGCGCCGCCATCCAACCCGGCGCCGATGATCGGCCTGAGCGAACGGCTGGCGCGGCTGGACAAGGCCCGACGCCTTACGCGCGATCTGGGCGCCGACGCCTTGCTGGTCGGGGCGGGCGCCAGCCTCAACTATTTCGCGGGCGTGCCCTGGGGCGCGTCGGAGCGTCTGGTCGCTCTGCTGCTGCCGGTCGCGGGCGAGCCGATCCTCATCTGCCCGTACTTCGAGCGCGGCTCTTTAGAGGCCGACCTGAAAATCGCCGGCGACCTGCGCCTATGGCAGGAGGATGAAAGTCCGTACGCTCTGATCAGACAGGCGATGAAGGACTTAGGGCTGTCGACCATCGCCGTCGATCCGGCCATGAGCTTTGACATGGTCCATCGCCTCGGCCGCGAAACGGGGCTAGAGATTGTTGAAGCGTCCGCCGTGATCAATGGCTGCCGCATGTACAAGTCGCCCGCCGAAATCGCCCTAATGCAGCAGGCCAAGTCGATGACCCTGCTGGCGCATCAGGCGACGGCGCGCATTGTCCGCGAGGGGATCACGACAACCGAGGTCATCAATTTCATCGAAGCGGCGCATCGCAAACTGGGCGCGGCGGGCAACAGCTTTGTCATCGTGCAGTTCGGGCGCGCCACCGCCTATCCGCACGGCCTGCCCGGCGTACAGACCCTGCGCGAGAACGACCTCATTCTGGTCGACACCGGCTGCTATGTGCAAGGCTACACCTCCGACATCACACGCACCTATAGTTTCGGCGAGCCGACGCCGGAGCAGCGCCGTATCTGGGAGATTGAAAAAGAGGCGCAGGCTGCCGCCTTTGCCGCGGTCGAGGTCGGCAGAACGTGCGAAAGCGTCGATGACGCCGCCCGCGCCGTGCTGGAAAAACATGGTCTTGGCCCGGATTACAACCTGCCCGGCACGCCGCATCGCACCGGCCACGGCATCGGCCTCAGCATCCATGAACCGGCCTATCTGGTGCGCGGCGACCGAACGCCCTTGGCGCCCGGCATGTGTTTCTCGAACGAGCCGATGATCGTCATGCCGGACGCCTTCGGCGTGCGGCTGGAGGACCATATGTACGTCACCGACAACGGCGCGGCCTGGTTCACAGAGCCGCAGCCCGCCATCGATCGGGTATAGAGCGCTGATGTCACCAGGTCGGGATGCGCCCTAATTGTCGTCGTCCGCATAGGGGCCTTTGCCGCCCTCGGCAATGAACCGGTCGATGCGCGCGTCCAGCACTGGCAGCGGCACGGAGCCCAGTTGCAGCACCGCATCGTGGAAGGCGCGGATGT
>DATMTF010000070.1:0-2960 GCA_035565015.1 Asticcacaulis sp.
GCGCGGCCAACTGGTCGTGCTGACCGGCCTGTCGGGGTCCGGCAAGTCGTCCCTGGCCTTCGACACCATCTATGCCGAAGGCCAGCGCCGCTATGTCGAAAGCCTGTCGGCCTATGCGCGGCAGTTCCTGGAACTGATGTCGAAGCCCGATGTCGATCTGATCGAGGGCCTGTCGCCCGCGATTTCTATCGAGCAGAAGACGACCTCGAAGAATCCGCGCTCGACCGTCGGCACGGTGACCGAGATCCACGATTATATGCGCCTTCTGTGGGCGCGCGTGGGCGTGCCCTATTCCCCGGCCACCGGCCTGCCGATTGAAAGCCAGACCATTTCGCAGATGGTCGATAAGATCATGGCCCTTCCCGAAGGGACTCGGCTTCTGCTGCTGGCGCCCTTTGTGCGCGGTCGCAAGGGCGAGTACAAAAAGGAAATCGCCGACCTGCAAAGACAGGGCTTTCAGCGGCTCAAGGTCGATGGCGAATACTACGCCATCGAGGACGCGCCCAAGCTCGACAAGAAGTTCAAGCACGATATCGACGTGGTCGTGGATCGTATCGTCGTTAAGGGCGGGATCATGGCGCGGCTGGCCGACTCGCTGGAGACGGCGCTGCGACTGGCCGACGGTCTGGCCATCGCCGAATTCGCCGACAAGACCGAGGGTGAAACCGAGCCGCAACGGCTGATCTTCTCGGAAAAGTTCGCCTGTCCGGTGTCCGGTTTCACCATTGCCGAGATCGAGCCGCGTCTGTTTTCGTTCAACAATCCGTTCGGCGCCTGCCCGGCCTGCGACGGGTTGGGCGTCAAGCTGGCCTTCGACGAAGGTCTGGTCGTACCCGATCACACCGCGACGCTGGAAGGCGGCGCCGTCGCCCCGTGGTCGAAAGGCCCCTCGCCGCTCTACGCCCAGACGCTCAAGGCGCTGGCCCTGCATTATGGCGTGGCGCTGAATGCGAAATGGCAGGCCCTGCCCGACGCGGTGCGCGATGTGGTTCTGCATGGCTCCGGCTCGGAAAAAATCAAGTTCGTCTATGAGGACGGCTCGCGCCGCTATGACGTCACCAAGCCGTTCGAGGGCGTGATTCCGAACATGGAGCGGCGCTGGCGCGAAACCGATTCGTCATGGGTGCGCGAAGACCTGGCCCGCTACCAGTCTGAAACGCCGTGCGAGGCCTGTGGCGGCGCGCGCCTCAAGCCCGAAGCCCTGGCGGTCAAGATCGACGGGCGGCACATCGCCGAAATCTCGGCGCTTTCGATCAAACACGCCCACGAGTGGTTCAACGCCATCGAGGACCGTTTAAGCGAAAAGCAGATGGACATTGCGCGCCGCATCCTGAAGGAAATCCGCGACCGCTTGCGCTTCCTCAACGATGTCGGCCTCGACTATCTGAACCTGTCGCGCAATTCCGGCACGTTGTCGGGCGGTGAGTCACAGCGCATCCGTCTGGCTTCACAGATTGGTTCCGGCCTGACCGGTGTGCTCTATGTGCTGGACGAGCCGTCCATCGGCCTGCATCAGCGTGACAACGACCGGCTGCTGGACAGCCTCAAGGGCCTGCGCGACCTCGGCAATTCGGTGCTGGTGGTCGAGCATGACGAAGACGCCATCCTGACCGCCGACTATGTGATCGACATGGGCCCCGCGGCGGGCGTGCATGGCGGCGAGATCGTCGCGCAAGGCGCGCCCGCTCAGATCAAGGCCAATCCCAAATCCCTGACCGGTCAATACCTGACCGGAAAGCGAGAGATTGCCGTTCCCGAAGACCGCCGTCCGATCAACCGCAAGAAGATGCTGAAAGTGATCGGCGCGCGCGGCAACAACCTGAAAAACGTCACCGGCGAAATCCCCGTCGGCGTGATGACCTGCATCACCGGCGTGTCCGGCGGCGGCAAATCGACCTTTACGCTGGAGACGCTGTACAAGGCGGCGGCGCGGCGGCTCAACAACGCCTCGGCGCACCCGGCCCCGCACGACAAGATCGAAGGGCTGGAATTCTTCGACAAGATCGTCGAGATCGACCAGTCGCCGATCGGACGCACGCCGCGCTCAAACCCGGCCACCTATACCGGCGCTTTCGGGCCGATCCGCGACTGGTTCGCCGGCCTGCCCGAAGCCAAGGCGCGCGGCTATGGTCCGGGGCGCTTTTCCTTCAACGTCAAGGGCGGGCGCTGCGAAGCCTGTCAGGGCGACGGCGTGATCAAGATCGAGATGCACTTCCTGCCCGATGTCTATGTCACTTGCGATGTCTGCAAAGGCAAGCGCTACAACCGCGAGACGCTGGAGATCGTGTTCCGCGGCTATTCGATCGCCGACGTGCTGGACATGACGGTCGAGGAAGGCGCCGAGGTGTTCAAGGCCGTGCCGTCGATCCGCGACAAGCTCAAGACTCTGGAGCGCGTCGGTCTCGGCTATATCAAGATCGGACAGCAGGCGACCACCCTGTCCGGCGGCGAGGCGCAGCGCGTCAAGCTATCAAAAGAATTGTCAAAGCGCGCCACCGGCAAGACGCTCTACATCCTTGATGAGCCGACCACCGGTCTGCATTTCGAGGATACGCGTAAGCTGCTGGAGGTGCTGCACGAACTGACCGACAACGGCAATACGGTCGTGGTCATCGAGCATAATCTCGACGTCATCAAAACCGCCGACTGGCTGCTCGACTTCGGTCCCGAAGGCGGCGACGGCGGCGGCGAAATCGTCGCGCGCGGTACGCCCGAAGCCGTGGCCGACAATCCGGCAAGCTGGACCGGCAAATATCTCAAGGAGATGCTGAGCAAACACCGCCAGCGACAGGTTGAACCCGCGGAATAGGCATAGACCAAGAAAAGCACGAAAAAACACGAAAGCTTCGGTGATTTCATGCCGTAGATTAGCAATGACGCGCTTTGCGCGTCGCGCATTAAACGCAATTTCGGCGCCTGGAAAATTCCATTTTCGTGGTTTTCGTGTCTTTCGTGGTCAA
>DATMTF010000071.1:0-7998 GCA_035565015.1 Asticcacaulis sp.
CTTAGATTTGTAAAACAATATGGGGCGGATATGGACGCGCGGGTATTTCTCGATCGTAAGGGCACGTGGGCGTTCGGCCTGGGCTGTCTGCTGGTGACGACGGGCGTGCTTTTGCACATCCCGATGTTCATGATGGGCAAGGACATGGGCTTCCGCCTCGCCGGCATGCCGATGGACCCCGGCATGATCGCGGGCATGTATATGATTATCGCCGGGGTCGGCGTCGCCGGTTACGGCCTGTTGCCGCGCAAGATTCGCCAGACAAAGGACGCCGCCGCGCATATCGCGGTCATCGCGCCGGAAGACGCCAGGCTCGGTCCGGCGCACTGGCGGCTGATGGCGGTGCTGGTGGTTGCGCTGATCATCGACGTGATGAAGCCCGCCACGCTCGGCTTCGTCATGCCCGGCATGATCCGCGAATATCAGGTCGCGCCGCAACACGCCGCGCTGGTGCCGTTTTTCGCCCTGGTCGGCACGGCGCTGGGCTCGGTGCTGTGGGGCATGCTGGCCGATATTTACGGGCGCAAGGCGTCGATCCTTCTGTCCTCGGTCGTGTTCGTCGGCACCTCGATCTGCGGCGCCATGCCGTCGCTGAACTGGAACATGATCATGTGCTTTCTGATGGGGCTGGGCGCGGGCGGCATGTTGCCCGTCACCTATGCGCTGCTGGCCGAGACCATGCCGTCGCGCCATCGTGGCTGGGCGCTGGTGCTGGTTGGAGGGCTAGGCGCGGTCGGCGGCTATTTCGCGGCGTCGGGCTTTGCCTGGTGGCTGACCCCGGTATGGAGCTGGCGCATCCTGTGGCTGCTCAACCTGCCGACCGGCCTGCTGCTGATCTGCATGGGCGGACTGATCCCGGAATCAGCCAAGTTCCTGCTGGCGCGCGGACGTGACGCCGAGGCGCACAAGGTGATGCGCCTGTTCGGCACGCACAGCCACAAGCTGGCCGAAGGCGAAGAAGACGAGACCGAGATCATCAGCCATCACCATGGCCACCACGACGCCCCGGACGAGAAGTTGTGGACGCCGGGCCTGATTGGCAAGACCGCGGCCCTGACCATCGCCGCGCTCGGTTGGGGCCTGATCAATTTCGGCCTGTTGTTATGGATGCCGAACGATCTGGTCGCCAAGGGCTATTCGATGGCCCTGTCCTCAAAATTGCTGGCGGAATCGGCGCTGATCGCCTTTCCGACCGTGTTTGTCTGCACATGGCTTTACAGCCGCTGGAGCACGCGCGGCGCATTGACGGCGGCGCTGCTCGTCACCCTGTTGGGCCTGGTCGGCGTCTGGGCGCTGGAGACGCATCTCCTGCCCAATCCGGTGCTGCCGGTCGCCCTCTTGATCGTCGGCTCCAACGGCGTGATCGCCATCCTCCTGCCCTACGCCTCCGAAAGCTATCCGCTGCGCGTGCGCGGGCGGGCCACGGGCTGGATCGCGGCCTGCACCAAGGGCGGCGGCGTATTTGCGCAAGGTCTCAGCATCCTCGCCCTGGCGCCGCCTCTGGGTCTGGCCGCAGCTCTGATCGCCGCGCCGATGCTGACGGCGCTGGCCCTGTTCATCCGTTATGGCGCGGAGACGCGGGGACTGGATCTTCGGCGACTGGAAACAAGGCGGCGGGCTTAAATGGGTCTGCGACGGTAATAGAGCCATACGCTCATGGCGATGGAGACAAAGCCGATCACGATGGTGTAGGCGAAGAAGGTGAAATAGCCCGCCCCCAGCGCGGCGGGCGTCACCCCCAGCTTCGCGGCGGGCGCGACGTAAGAATCAGAATGCAAATGCGCCATCAGGCCGGTGAACAGGGAAGCCACGCCGCCATGATCGGCGCCCCTGGCTGAGGCTTCGACGATGCGGCCCGACTGCGACGCCACCAGCTTGCCGAGGATCGAATACAGGCTGGAGAACAGGGCGTATTGCGTCGCGGTGAACGAGGCCGAGGTCAGAGACGACATATAGGCGATCAACACCGTGCCGGAGACGCTGGCCGAAATATTATCCATGGCCATGGCGATGGCGAACACCTTGACGTCATGCCCGGCGCAGGCCAGCCACATGAAGCCCGCATGGCTGAGCGGCCCGACCACCGCGCCGATCACCAGGGCGCGAATCAGGCCGAACTGCGCGATGATCCAACTGGCGAAGCCCAAGCCGATCATCGACATGATCACGCCCCAGACCTTGCGCATGCCGGCGATCGTATCGAGGCTGAAGCCGAGATCGACGTAAAACGGGTTCATGATGTTCAGAATGAACTCGCTGACGCGATAGACCAGGATCAGCGCCAGGATGAACGCCGCCCAGTTTTCGTAGCGCTTGAAGAAATCCGCGACCGGCGCAACGAAAGCCCCCTCGAAATAGGCGCCGGGCCGGGTCTTCCACGGCAGCGGCAGGCAGCACGCGGCCAGGACGCCGAAACCAACCAGAAAGGCCGGAATTTGCAGGAAGACGCCGGTGGTCTTGGCGGTCCAGGCGACTTTCAGCGCCGCCTGCGCCGGATCGCTCAGGCCGACAAGGCCCAGCACGAAATCGAGCGCATCGACATTGCCGGTCAGGCCGCAGCCCATCAGAATCGCCGCCAGAACGATCAGCACGCCGCGCGCCGTCCATTCCAGCGCCTCGCGCCATGGATGCGAGGGCAGGTCGTCCATATGGATCGGACGGATGACATGCGCTTTCTCGCGCGGCGCCAGGAAGACAGCCGCGATCCCGACCGCCATGAAGGCCGCCATGATGGCGTAGGCCGCATTCCAGCCGAGCGGCCCGGCCAGCACCAGCGGCAGCACCCCCGACAGGATCATGGCGATGCGATAACCCCATTGATAGCAGGACGCCATCAGGCCCTGCAGCTTCTCCTCGACCGCCTCAATGCGCCAGGCGTCCATGACGATGTCCTGCGTCGCGGCAATGAAGCCGGTCAGCGAGGCGATGATCGCCATGCCGACAATGCCGCGTTCGGGATGGCTGAGCGAGATGCCGATCAGGCCCGCGACCAGCAGGCCCTGCACCAGCAGCAGCCAGCCGCGGCGATGGCCGAAGGCCTGCGTCAGGAACGGCAGGTTCAGCCGGTCGATCACAGGCGCCCACATGAATTTGAGCGTGTAACTGAAGGTGGTGAACAGGAAGAAATAGCCGATATCGGCCAGCGATACGCCCGCCTGACGCAGCCAGACGCTGGCCGTGTCGTAGATCAGCAGATAGGGCAGGCCGGACGAGAAGCCGAGCGCCAGCATGACCGAGGCGGGCCAAAGATTGTGCTTCAGCTTCGCGCTGTCATCCGCCGCAGGTTTGTCCGACATGCCACACTCCGTCTTTTGCCTGACGGTATGGGGCTTTGGCCGCGGCGTCTAGGCGGATTTCGCCTTTGCCGGTTCGCCGGTCCAGGTCTGCAGGCGGTGGCGCAGGGCGGCGACCTCGATTGGCTTGGCGAGAAAATCGTTCATGCCCGCGCTCAGGCTGGCGCGGCGGTCTTCCTCATAGGCGTTGGCGGTCAGAGCGATCACAGGCGTGGTCACGCCGCGCGCGCGCAGGGCGCGGGTGGCGCCGAGGCCGTCAAGGCCGGGCAGGCCCAGATCCATGAAGATCAGGTCGAAACTGTCTCTGGCGGCGATGTCGAGCGCTTCCTCGCCGGATGCGGCGCGTTCGACGCGGCAACCTTCACGCTGCAACAGAATTTGCGCCAGCAGGGCGTTGACCGGATTATCCTCGACCAGCAGAACCGACTTGTCGGCGGCCGCCTCGCTGATGATGCGCTCATCTTCGGCGTGCGGCGTCGTGGAGCGACCGCGCAGAGCGGCCAGACGTTCAAGCAGGGACACGCGGCGCAACGGCTTGATCAGATAACCGGCCCAACCCTGAGCGCGCCAGGCGTCCAGCTCGTCGCGCTGCTCCGGCGCCAGCAGGATCAGACTGTTGCGCGACGGCGCGGGCCAGGGAGCGTCCAGCATCGCGCGGTCGCACAGGACGACGCCCTGCGGGTCGCACACGTCGTTCAGGTCGATCGTGACGCGCAGACGGCAATCGGCGCCCGTCAAATGGCTATGCGCGCTGTCGCGCAGCACCGGATTATTGGCGACTAGGGTAAGGGCGCGCGGCAAGTCACGTGCCTCCGCGGTCTTGCGCAGGCCGTAGGGCGCGCGGAATTCAACGATAAAGCACGAACCGGCGCCGACCTCGGACTCAAGCGACACCTGACCATTCATGGCCTCGACCAGTTTCTTGACCACGACGAGGCCAAGCCCCGCGCCGCCGTAACGGGTGGCGTCACTGGCCTGCACCTGACCGTATTCTTCAAAAATGCGCGCGCGCGCTTCTTCGGGAATGCCTGCGCCGGTGTCGCGTACGCTGAAACGGATCAGGCCTTGATCCGTCAGCCCGACGCGGATCAGAACGCCGCCGGTCGCCGTGAACTTGATCGCATTGCCGGCTAGATTGAACAGGATTTGGCGCAGACGTCCCTCATCGGCCTGAATATGCTCCAGACGCGATTCCAGCGCCCAGGCGATTTCGATGCCGCCTGCATGGGCGCGCGGTGATAAAAGTTCAGCCACGCTTTGCAGCAAGGGTTCGAGCCTGACCTGCGTGGTTTCGAGCTGAATGCGACCGGCGTCGATGCGCATATAGTCGAGCAGATCGTTGACAAGGGTGAGTAGATGTTCGCCCGACTCGCGCGCGGTGGCGAGATAGGAGTCCTGATCGGGCGACAGGGGCGTGCGCGACAGCAGCGACAACATGCCCATTACGCCATTGAGCGGGGTGCGGATTTCGTGACTCATCAGCCGGAAGAAGTCTTCACGCGCCTTGAGCCGGTCTTCCGGCGACAGGTTGTGATCGGGCGGTGCGGGCGTAGTTTGGGCGGTCATGGGGCGGATTTTCCGTCGAGATCGTTCTGATGTTCCGGATCTTAACCGCAAAAGGTTAAGGTCGCGCCAAGCGGAGGTTAAGAAGGGGTGTAAAGACGCGCCTCCATCGCGCCTTCGCGGCCCTGGCGACGATAGATCAGCGCCTCGGCGACATGACGGCGCAGCACCGTCTCCGATTGTTCGAGATCGGCGATGGTGCGCGCCAGCCGCAGGGTGCGCGTCCAACCACGCGCGCTCAAGCGTGTTTTTTCCGCCGCCTGGGTCAGCAGCGCCTTCGCCTTGTCGTCCAGCGGACAGATCGCTTCAAGTCCCGCGCCATAGGCTGTGGCGTTGAGCGCATTGTCCGGCGCCAGATCGAGCTTTTGCGCGCGCTGGGCCTGAATCTCGCGCGCCGCCGCTACGCGCGCGCCGACCTCTTTCGACCCTTCCGCAGGCGCGGGCAGGGCCATATCCATCGCCGTCACCGGCGGCACGTCAATCTGCAGGTCGATGCGGTCCATCAACGGGCCGGAGACGCGGTTCTGGTAATCGCTCTGACACCGCGGCGCCTTGCCGCATGCGCCCTTGCCGAGACCCCCATGCCCGCAGCGGCACGGATTCATCGCCGCCACCAGTTGCACGCGCGCCGGATAGCGCACATGGTTGTTGGCGCGCGCCACCACAACATCGCCGGTTTCCAGCGGCTGACGCAGCGAATCCAGCGCCTGCGGCGAAAATTCCGGCAGTTCGTCTAAAAACAGCACGCCATTGTGCGCCAGCGACACCTCGCCCGGTTTGGCGCGCATGCCTCCGCCGGTCAGAGCCGCCATAGACGCCGAATGGTGCGGCGAGCGGAATGGACGCGCGCGCGTCAGTTCGCCTCTGGCGATCAGCCCGGCCATCGACCAGATCTGCGAGGTCTCCAGCAGTTCGCGCGAAGTCAGCGGCGGCAATATGCCGGGCAGGCGTTGCGCCAGCATGGACTTGCCGGACCCCGGCGGTCCGACGAATAAAAGATTATGTCCGCCCGCCGCAGCGATTTCGAGCGCGCGTTTGGGCGTCTCCTGTCCCTTGACCTCTTTCAGGTCCATCGGTTTGCCGGACGTTTTCATCTCGCCCGGAACCGGCGGCGTCAGCACGGCCTGACCTTTGAAATGGTTGATCAGCGCGATCAGCGAGCGGGGCGCCAGAATGGCGACCTCGCCTGCCCAGGCCGCTTCGGCGCCATTATCGTGCGGGCAGATCAGCCCCATGCCGTAGGACGAGGCTGCAATAGCGGCGGGCAAAGCCCCGGCGATCGCCGCAATCGAGCCGTCGAGCCGTAGTTCCCCGACGCAGACAAAACCGTCGAGCGCATCCTGCGGAATGACGCCCATCTCAGCCATCAGCGCCAACGCAATCGGCAGGTCGAAATGCGTGCCTTCCTTGGGCAGATCGGCGGGCGACAGATTGGCGACAATGCGCTTACCCGGCAGGGCAAGGCCCATGCCCGCAAAGGCGCCGCGCACCCGCTCGCGGCTTTCGGCCACCGCCTTGTCGCCGAGGCCGACGACCTGAAAGGCCACCTGCCCTTGAGTCAGGACGATTTCGGCTTCGACGCGGCGCGCCTCGGCGCCTTCAAACGCTATGGTGGTGACTCGCGCGGGCATGACATCCCCCTGATGCTGCGCTGAAAATCCTAAGCGTACTCAACCTTAATGCGGTGAGGACATACAGAATCTATCCACAAGCTAGCGGGGATAAGCATACAAAGCAAGAACAAAAATTGAACAATTTGCAAACTTGGCAAATTGTATGCGCAAAAATTGTGCAAATTACTGAAATTGTTAAGGATTTATGAAGGCGTCCGTCTGCGCAATCACGCCTTGCCGACGTGCAGCGCCTCAATCCGCTCCCACATCAGTTCGGTCGCATCCACGCCCTCAAATGCTTTTAACTGCACCGCGCCAGTGGGGGAGGTGACGTTGATCTCGGTCAGATAATCGCCGATCACGTCAATGCCGACGAACATCAGCCCCTTCTCTTTCAGCACCGGCTTGAGACGCTCGCAAATCTCGCGGTCGCGCGCCGTCAGCGCCAGCGGCTCCGCCCGCCCGCCGACGCGCAGGTTCGAACGCACCGCCCCTTCCTCCGGCACGCGGTTGATGCCGCCCGCGATCTCGCCGTCGATCAGGATGATGCGCTTGTCGCCCGCGCTGACCGCCGGGATGAATTTTTGCAGGATCACCGGCTCGCGGCTGATCGTTCCGAAAAGCTCGACAAGCGCGTCGAGATTGCGATCGCCCGCCTTGAGCTTGATCACGCCATTGCCCGCCGCGCCATGCAGCGGCTTGAGGATGCAATCGCCATGACGCGCGAAGAAGTCATGGATCGCGACCGGATCGGCGCTGACCAGGGTGGGCGGTTGCAAATCGGGGAAGTGCGTGGCCAGCAGCTTTTCCGGCGCGTCGCGCACGCTGGTCGGATTGTTGACCACCAGGGTCTTGGGATGGACCATCTCCAGCAGATAGGTCGAGGTGATGTAGGCGATGTCGAACGGCGGATCCTGACGCAGCAGGATCACGTCGAGATCGTCTTCGAGATCAAGCTTTTCAAACGCGCCCGCCGTGACGTGATTGCCCTTGACGTCGCGCAAACTCACCCGGCGCGCGCGCGCAAACGGGCGACCATCCTCCAGCGACAGGTGTTTCGGCTCGAACGCCCAGAGTTGATGTCCGCGCGCCTGCGCCGCCATCATCATCAGAAAAGTCGTATCGGAGGCGATATTGACCTTTTCGATCGGGTCCATCGAAACAGCGACGCGCAGGCTCATGAGGTGTTCCTTTATGCTGCCGCCGATATGTGTCGCGGACGCGGCAAAGGCAAGCGTTTCCGGTTAAAAAGACGGCGCTTCGAAGGCGCTGATCCGGTGTTGCGGCCAGTGACCGGGCGCCAGAACGTAGAGATCGATATTAAGATCAAGCTTTTGCAACTGCGGCTTCTTCGCCTGCAAGGCCAGTCCGGCCTGCCATAACCGCGCCTGCTGCGTGGCGGATACGGTCTCAAAAGCCTCCTGCGGCGTGCGACGCGACTTGACCTCAACGATAGCGAGACGGCGGCCCTTCTGCGCCAGCAGGTCGATCTCCCCGCGTGGCGTCTTCAGGCGGAAGCCGAGGATACG
>DATMTF010000072.1:0-7334 GCA_035565015.1 Asticcacaulis sp.
TAAGTTCACGTCAAATGGCGCGCTTTCGGCATCTGCAGGTTCAGGCCTATTCGTCGTAATTGCTGGCGATCGACGCCCAGACCTGCTGCGGACGCTTCAGGGTCTGGATGTCGACCTTGCCGTCCTTGCTGAGCGTAGCCGCGCCTTCGACCGCGTAGGAATCGCGATTATCGGTGTAATTATAGGTGAAATCGGAGCGCAGGACGTCGCCATTGACCTCGCAGTCTTCGACCTTGATCAGGCGTTTGTGCTGCGCGGGCGCCTTATCCTTGATTTCGGAGGTGACCGTATCGGCGACGGCGCGGCCCAGTTGCCGCTGCTGCGCTTCGGTGCAGCCCGCAAACACCTGACCGGCGGACAGGGACAGGGCGAGGGCGGCGGACAGGCCGAGAACAAAGGTCTTGAGGACGGTTTTCATGATGACACACTCACAAAGTTTGAAGGTTGGGGAGGAAACCATCGCCGATCGTAGCGGCGACAGAGAGGAGGTTAGCCCCAAAATGACAGCGCTGTCATCATACAATTTCGCACTGCAACATTTTGTGAAGATCGACCCGCTGATCAGGACCGATTCGACAACAGAAAGTCTGCGCGACTACACCCGCTCGGATTTCAGCGGACGCGACAGCAGGGCGTCGATGGCCTGATCGACGTTCATCGCGCCCGACAGCACCGCATTGACCGCCTGACACAGCGGCAGATCGACGCCATGCTTGCGCCCCAGATCGCAGACCGCCGGGGCCGACTGCACGCCCTCGGCGACCGAGACCTTGCCCGCCAGCGCCTCTTCGAGCGTCTGCCCCTGCCCCAGAGCAAGGCCGACGCTCATATTGCGCGACTGCGGCGACGAACAGGTCAGGACCAGATCGCCCATGCCGCACAGGCCGGGCATGGTGGCCGGTTGCGCGCCCATCGCGACGGCCAGCCGCGTCATCTCGGCGAAGCCGCGCGTGATCAGGGCGGCGTGGGCGTTGCGGCCCAGCCCCTTGCCCTCGCTGATGCCGCAGGCGATGGCGATGACGTTCTTGATCGCCCCGCCCGATTCGGCGCCGATCAGGTCGGTGGACTGATAGGGCCGGAAACTCGGCCCGGCCAGGGTCGCGGCGATCTTCGCGCCCAAGGCTTCGTCCTTGCAGGCCAGGGTCACCGCCGACGGCAGGCCCATCGCCACTTCGCGCGCAAAGTTCGGCCCGGCCAGCACGGCCTGAGTCGCTTCGGGCAGCACGTCCGACAACACCTCGGTCATCAGCGCGTCCGTGCCGCGCTCGACGCCCTTGGCGCACAGCACGACCGGCGTTCCCGGCTTCAGAAAGGGCCGAAACGCGGTCAGGGCGGCGCGCATATGCTGGGCGGGCGGCACGGCCAGAATCAGGTCGCACCCGGCCAGATCGGCCATGTCGTTGGTCGCGGTGATCGCCTCGGACAGGCTCACGCCCGGCAGGTAAAGGCTGTTTTCATGAATATCGCGGATCGAAGCGGCCACCTCGCCCTCGCGCGCATGCAGCAGCACCCGATTGCCGCCCATGGTCAGAACCTGCGCCAGCGCCGTCCCCCAGGCGCCCGCCCCGATCACGCCCACCTTGCCAAAAGTCTCCGCCATACCGACTCCCCTTGAGTTTACGCCTTCGCGCCCTTGCGTCCGGCGGTCTTATGCACCGGTTGCGCCAGGGCGCGCGCCTCGTCCAGCGGCCAGCGCGGACGGGCGCTGACGCCCATCGCCTGCGCGCGCAGCTCGGCCACGGCTTCAGGTTTGTTGCAGGCGCGCGCAAAATGTTCAAGGCCCGCCAGCGCGATCATGGCCGCATTGTCGGTGCAGTAGCACATCGGCGGCGCGACAAAGCGGAAGCGATGCCGTTCCGCCGCGTCCTTCAAAACCTGCCGCACCGTGGCGTTGGCCGCGACCCCGCCCGCCACGACAAAGGCGGGACGAGCGGCCTCCGTCCCCTGCCGGAACAGCGTCATGGCGCGCTCCGAACGCTCGACCAGTTGCCGCGCAATCGCGCCTTGAACCCCCGCGCACAGATCGGCGCGGTCCTGCTGCGTCTTCACCTCGGCATGGGCGATCTGCGCCGCCGCCGTCTTCAGGCCCGAAAACGAAAAGTCGCAATCCTTGTGACCGGCCCGCGCGCGCGGCAGTTTGAAGCGGTCCGGGTCGCCATCCTTCGCGCACGCCTCCAGCGCCGGACCGCCCGGATAGCCGAGCCCCAGCACCTTGGCCGTCTTGTCGAACGCTTCGCCCGCCGCGTCGTCGATCGTGGTGCCCATCCGCTCATAATCGCCGACGCCGCGCACCGCCAAAAGCTGGCAATGGCCCCCGGAGGCCAGCAGCAGCAGGAACGGAAAGGCCACGTCTTCGGCCAGCCGCGCCGACAGGGCGTGGCCTTCCAGATGGTTGACCCCGATCAGCGGCAGACCGCGCGCCAGCGCAAACCCCTTGGCGAAGGACAGCCCGACCATCACCCCGCCGATCAGGCCCGGCCCCGCCGTCGCCGCCACCGCGTCCAGGTCCGGGTTCCCGGCCTCCATCAGCGCGCGCGCCGCCAGATCGTCGATCGTCTCGACATGGCTGCGCGCCGCGATCTCCGGCACCACCCCGCCATAGTCGGCGTGCTGGGCGATCTGTGAATGGATCACGCTGGACAGCACATGCGTCCCCGCCTCGTCGCGACGCACCACGGCGACAGCGGTTTCGTCGCAGCTCGATTCGACTCCGAGGACGGTCAGGGGCGGATGGGACATGGGAACATTATGACTTTAAGCAGAAGCACACCTCTCCTCCCCACGCGTGGGGAGGGGGACCGCGAAGCGGTGGAGGGGTATCTTTTCATCAGCAAACCCCTCCGTCGGCTGCGCCGCCACCTCCCCACAGGTAGGGAGGAGAGGCGCTTGTATCCGGCCCTGAAACATGGTGTCTCTTAAACGTATGTAAACCGGGTCGCGTCAAGTCCTTTCGCGGCATCTTACCAAAGGCTTCCCGAAGGCTCCCATGACCTCTCGCCTGAAAATCGGAACGCGCGGCTCGAAACTGGCCCGGACGCAATGCGGCTGGGTGCAAAGACGCATTGTCGAAGCTTTAGGCGAAGACCCGGCGCAGGCCGACGCCATCGCCCCGCTCACCATCATCACCACCCAGGGCGACCGGATTCAGGACCGCCGCCTGATCGAGGCGGGCGGCAAGCAGTTGTTCACCAAGGAGATCGAGGACGCCCTGCTGCGCGGCGAGATCGACGTGGCCGTACATTCGCTCAAAGACATGCCCGCCGACGAGATTCCGGGCCTCAGCTTGTGCGCCATTCCCGAACGCGAAGATCCGCGCGACGCCTTTCTGTCGCCGAACTTCGCCTCGCTGACCGACCTGCCGCACGGCGCGCGGCTCGGCACCGCCTCCCTGCGGCGGCAGGCGCAGGCGCTGGCGCAACGCCCCGATCTTGAGATCGTGATGACGCGCGGCAATGTCGATACGCGCCTCGCCAAGCTGCAGGCGGGCGATTGCGACGCGCTGCTGCTGGCGGCGGCGGGGCTGAACCGGCTGGGCCTGTCCGCCCATATCCGCGACTATATCGACCCCGACCTCTACGCCACCGCGCCGGGGCAGGGCGCTTTGGCCATCCAGTGTCGGACCGAAGACCTGAACGCCGACTGGATGCGGAAACTCAATCACGAACCGACCCACCTGTGCGTCAAGGCCGAACGCGGCGCGCTCGAAGCTTTGGAAGCCTCATGCCGCACCGCCGTCGGCGCCCGCGCGACGCTGGATGGCGACACGCTCAGCCTGTTTGTCGAGGCCCTGAGCGCCGACGGCAGGATTCGCTGGCAAAGGCGCGCCACGCTTGAGCGCCCCACGCGCGACGCCGCCCACCAACTGGGCCGCGACCTCGGCGAGGCGATCAAGGCCGAGGCCGGACCCGACCTGATCCAGATTTCCGGCTGACAGGATGAAGGGCCGGGTCTGGATCACACGCACCGAACCGGGCGCTTCCAAAACCGCGCGGGCCGTCGCCGCGCTCGGCTATGAGCCGGTGGTCGCGCCCGTACTGGAGGTCCGGCGGCTCAAACCCGTCTTCGATCCGCACGGTTTCGACGCGCTGATCTTCACCAGCCGCAACGCGCTCGACGCCTTTTGCGATTTGTGCCCGCGCCGCGACCTGCCCGTCTGGTGCGTCGGCGAAGCCACCGCCGACGCCGCCCGTCAGCGCGGCTTTCAGCGCATTATCAGCGCCGATAATGACGCCTGCGCTTTAGCCGAACGGATCGTCCGCGACGCCGACCCCGGCGCGCGCCTGTTCCACCCGACGGCGCGGGAACCGGCCTTCGCCATGGCCGACGCCTTACGCGCCAAAGGCGTCACGGTCAGCGAGGCCGCCATCTATGAGACGGTTCCGCTCACGCCCGCCCTGCCGCAGCCACAAACCCTGACCCACGCCCTGATCCATTCGCCGCGCGCCGCCGCCCCGGCGATCGAGACCCTGATGACAGGCGCCGCGCCCGCCCTGATCTTCATCGCCATCTCGCCCGCCGCCGCTGAGGCGCTGCAATGCGCGCTCGCCGCCGCGCCCCAGACGCGAAAACTCGCGCTCGCGATACGCATTTCCGCGTTTCCAGACGAGGCTTCCATGCTACAAAGGCTCGACGAAGCCTGACGAAGAGACCGATCCGCGATGAGCGACACGCTGGAAACCTCGATTCCGCCTATGGATGACATCGCCGAGCGCGAAGCCCGCGCCGACGCCGCCAAGATGACGCGCTATTTCATGATGTTCGCCGCGCCGCTGCTGATCATGTTCGTGATCCTGATCGGCGCCTTCGCCTGGAAATTGTCGCACCCGAAAATCACGCCGCAAGCCGTCGCCTCCGCCGACAAAAACGCCGACAAGGACGCCGAAATCGCGCAACTGAAGATGCAGATCAACAGCCTGCAAAACCAGAGCGCCGCGCCCGCTGAGTCTCCGGCTCAATCCTCGTCAGCCCCCGCAACCACGCCGCCCCAGCCCGCCCCTTCGACTCCGTCCTATTACGGCGAATCCGGCTCGCTGGCCGCCCTGAGCGCGCGCATGGACCGGCTTGAGGCCAGCCAGAAGGCGATGGCGCGCGCCGCCGCCGCCGCTTACGCCGCGCGCACCCTGCAACTGGCCTCGCACGACGGCGACCCCTTCCTGTCGGAACTGGCCGTGGCCGAGCCGACCATCGACGACCCCAGCCTGACCGCCGCCTTGCGCCCGTTCGCGGAAAAGGGCGTCCCCAGCGAGGTCACCCTGGCCGTGCGCTTCCCGGCCTACGCCGCCAGGGCCAACACCGCCGCCCAGACTCATAACGGCAAGACCGGCTTTTTCGACCGCATCGCCCAAGGCCTGGCCGGGCTGATCTCGGTGCGCCGCACCGACAATCTCGACGGCGAGGGCGCGCAGGCCATTCTGGCGCGCGCCGAAAACCGGCTGAATCAGGGCGATCTGCATGGCGCGGTCGGCTATCTGACCGCCTTGTCCCCCGCCGCGCACGACGCGATGAAGCCGTGGCTCGATCAGGCGCAGGCGCGCCTGCTGGTCGATGACACGACACGCCGCATCAGCGAACGCGCCATGAGCCGTCTGGGCCAATCCGTCGCCAGCGGGCCCGCCGCCAGCGATCCCGCCGCCGCGCCGCAAGGAGGTCTTTTGTGATCCGCTCCCTGCTCATCCTGTTCGGCATCCTGCTCCTGCTGGTCCTGGCCGTCGCCAGCACGCAGGACGCCGGTCAGGCCAGCCTGATCTGGATGCACTACCGCGTCGACGCCTCGGCGGCGGCGGCGCTGATGCTGATCGGCCTGACCGCCCTGGCCGCCGTCGCCTTCTGGAACATCGCCCTGTGGCTGGCGCGTTCGCCGCAGCGCGCCGAGCGCAAGCGCCTCGACGCGCGCCGCCGTCAGGGCGAGGAGGCGATCACCAAGGGCTTCATGGCGCTGGCCGCGGGCGACGGCAAGGAGGCGCGCCGTCTGGCCATCAAGGCGGTCGATGTCAGCGACAATACTGCGCTGGTGCGCATCCTCAGCGCCCTGGCCGCGCGCGAATCGGGGGACGCCGCCGCGACGCGCGCCGCCTGCGCCGCCATGCTCAGCGCGCCCGACCTCAAGCTGGCGGGCCTGAAGGGCCTGATGGAGCTGGCGCAGCGCGAAGGCGACCGCGACGAGGCCGTGCGGCTGGCGGGCGAGGCCTACGCCATGCCGCGCCCCAGCATGTGGGCGTTCAAGGCCCTGTTCGACGCCCGGCTCGAAGCGGGCGAATGGCGCGAAGCCCTGGCCCTGCTGGACGGCGCCCTGAACCGCAAGCTGATCTCGCCGCTGTTCTGCGAACGCGCCAAGGCGTCGCTGATGGCCGCCTCCGCCGCCCATATGGAGCAGGCGGGCGAAGACGTCGATCAGGCGCTCGACTACGCCGTGCGCGCCGCGAAGCTTCAGCCGCAGTTCACGCCCGGCCCGGTGATCGCCGCGCGCCTGCTGGCCCGCGCGCACAAGCCGGGCCGCGCCGAGGACACGCTGGAGGCCGCCTGGGGCGCGCAACCGCATCCGGCCCTGTGGCTCGCCTATCGCGATCTGGTGTCGGACGAGACGCCGCGCGAACGCGCCCGCCGCCTGCAGGGCCTGATCGACCGCCATCCTGAACACCGCGAAAGCCGCCTCCTGATGCTGGAAAAGGCGCTGCTGACCGGCGTGAAGCCCGACATCGCCGCCGCCATGGACGCCCTGACCGACGACGCCGCTGAGGATCGCCTGACGCGCCGCCTCGGCGGGCTGATGGCGCGCGGCGCGCAGGCTCTGGGCGACGCCGACGCCGCACGCGCCTGGCTGGCGAACGCCAGCGTGGCGAAATCCGAGCCGGACTGGTCGGACATCGACGCCGAAGGCCGCGCCTTCCCCTATGGCGCCGCCGACTGGAGCCGCCTGATCCTGACCTTCGCCGAAGACGCGACGCTCGCCCATCCGCGTTATGAACGCGGCGAAAAGGGCCTGCCGGAAATGCCCGACATCGCCGCGCGCTACGCGCCGTCCATGCCGTTCATCCGCGCGGCGCAACGCGGCGCGGCCCAGCGCGCCGCCGCCCTGCCCCTGCCCGACGATCCCGGCGCCTACGACGCCGCCCTCTCCGGCCAGGATCTCGACCAGGAAGCCTCAGCCCAGCCCGCGCGCGCCCCGCGCCGCAAGGCCGCGCCCAAAACCCGAAAATAGCGCGACTTTCTCCCATTTCGGCCCTTGGCAAGCCCGCGCGACATGTGTAAAGAAACGCCCCTGTCCGCAGGGCCCCGCCCCGGACCTTCCGGGCCGCTTTAGCTCAGCCGGTAGAGCATCGCATTCGTAATGCGAG
>DATMTF010000073.1:0-7360 GCA_035565015.1 Asticcacaulis sp.
ATTGTCCGACAGCCGCAAGGCTTCGGCGGCGGCCACACCGGCTCGCCGCTTTTTTTATTATCTGAATCTGGACCTGATGCGCGCCAAGACCGCCGAAGACCGCAAGCTGATCGAGCTGTTCGATCCCATCGCCGAGGCGCAGGGGCTGAACATTGTGCGCATCCGCATGATGGGCTCCAGCCGCGCCGGCGGGGCGCGCCGTTTGCAGATCATGGCCGAGCGCAAGTCGGACGGCGACATCAATGTCAATGAGTGCGCGCGCCTGTCGCGGGCGATCTCGGCCCTGATCGACGAGGCCGATCCGATCCCCGGCGAATTCGTGCTGGAAGTGTCGTCGCCCGGCATCGACCGGCCGCTGACCCGCATCGAGGACTTCGAGACCTATGAGGGGCTTGAGGCGCGCATCGAACTGGACCGTCTGGCCGAGGGGCGCAAGCGCTTTCGCGGCGTGCTGGCCGGGATCGAGGACGACCATATCGCCATCGACCTCGAAGGCGAGACCGAAACGGCCATGATCCCGTTCGCCTGGATCGTCGAGGCCAAGCTGGTGCTGACCGACGAGTTGATGAAGCGCGGCGCCGAAGCCCGCGCGCGCAATTCTGAAGATTTGGGCGGCGACGATGAAGATGAAGATTTCGGCGACGACGATTTTGAAGACGATGTCGCTAATGACGATGAAGAGGACTAAGCCATGAGCTTTACCGGTATCAGCGCCAACCGCCAGGAACTGCTGCAAATCGCAGAAGCCGTCGCGCGCGAAAAGGCGATCGACAAATCCGTGGTCATCGCCTCCATCGAGGAAGCGATCCAGAAGGCGGCGCGCTCGCGTTACGGCGCCGACCACGACATCCGCGTGCATATCGACCCGCGCAGCGGCGAAATGACGATTACGCGCGTCACCACGGTGGTCGAGGACGAGCTGCTGGAGAACGAATACGCGCAGAAGACGCTGAGCGACGCCCTGAGCGACGACAAGGAAGCTTTTGTCGGCAAGGAATATGTTGAGGTGCTGCCGCCGTTCGAGTTGGGCCGCGTCCAGACCCAGATGGCGCGTCAGGTGGTGACGCACAAGGTGCGCGAAGCCGAGCGCGAGCATCAGTACGACGAATACAAGGACCGCGTCGGCGATATCGTCAACGGCACGGTGCGCCGCGTCGAATACGGCAATGTCATCGTCGATCTCGGCAAGGGCGAAGGCATTATGCGCCGCGACCAGTCGATCCCGCGCGAAGCCTTTCAGGTCAATGACCGCATCCGCGCCTATATCTACGATGTGCGCCGCGAGACCAAGGGGCCGCAGATCATGCTGTCGCGCGCCCATGGCGGCTTCATGGCCAAGCTGTTCGCGCAGGAAGTGCCGGAAATCTACGACGGCGTGATCGAGATCAAGTCGGTCGCCCGCGATCCCGGTTCGCGCGCCAAGATGGCGGTGCTTTCCAACGACAATTCGATCGATCCGGTCGGGGCCTGCGTCGGTATGCGCGGCTCGCGCGTACAGGCGGTCGTGGCCGAATTGCAGGGCGAGAAGATCGACATCATCCAGTGGTCGCCGGACGAAGCCACCTTCATCGTCAACGCTCTGGCCCCGGCGGAAGTCTCCAAGGTGGTGCTGGACGAAGAAGAGGACCGCGTCGAGGTCGTGGTGCCGGACGAGCAATTGTCGCTGGCCATCGGCCGCCGCGGCCAGAATGTCCGTCTGGCCTCGCAACTGACCGGCTGGCAGATCGACATCATCACCGAAAGCCAGGATTCGGAGCGTCGTCAGAAGGAGTTCGCCGAGCGCACCGCCCTGTTCCAGGAAGCGTTGGACGTCGATGAGGTCATTGCGCAGCTTCTGGTCACCGAGGGCTTCTCGACGGTCGAGGATCTGGCCTATGTCGATGAGGGCGAAATCGCCAGCATCGAAGGTTTTGATGAAGACACCGCGCAGGAATTGCAGGCGCGCGCCCGCGACTTCCTCGAAAAAGAAGCCGCCGAACAGGACGCCAAGCGCCGCGAACTGGGCGTCGAGGACGAGGTTCTGAGCGTTCCGGGCGTGACCCTGCCGATGGCGGTGGCGCTGGGCGAAGCCGGCGTGAAGACGCTGGAAGATCTGGCGGACCTGGCGACCGACGAAATCCGCGGCGGCTTTGAGCAGAAGGGCGGCGAGCGCGTGCGCGTTCCCGGCGCGCTGGAATCGTTCAACCTGTCGCTGGCCGATGCCGAAAATCTGATCCTGAATGCGCGCGTCGCGGCGGGCTGGATCGAGGCCCCGGCTGTTGAGGACGATGCCGAAGATGGGGCCGAGAATGGGGCCGACGAGGCGGTTTATGACGAGGAGGGCGAGACGAATGACGACGTCGCCGAACTCGAACAATGAGCCCGCGCATCTGAACCTTATCGACCCCGGCCCCGTTGCTGACGAAGCGACGGGCGTCGAGGTGCTGTGCGAAGACGCGCGCGGACGCATCCTCATGCGTCGCGACATCGCCTCAGGCCGTTCCGTGGATGCGGACGGCCTGATCCGCTTTGTGATTTCGCCCGACGGCGTTCTGACGCCCGACCTTGCGCACAAGCTGCCCGGACGCGGTCTGTGGGTGGCGTCGGATCGCGCCAGCCTTGAAATCGCGATCAAAAAGAACATATTCAGTCGTGCGGCCAAACGTCAGATCAAGGCGGGGCCGGACCTCATCGACCTTACGCATGATCTGCTGCGGCGGCGCTGCCTCGACCTGCTGGGTCTGGCGCGGCGCGAAGGCCTGATCATCAATGGCTTTGAAAAAACGCTTGCCACGATCAAGGGCGGCAGGTGCGCGTGGCTGATCGAGGCGTCGGACGGCGCCGAGGACGGTCGCAAGCGACTGCTGGCGGCGGCGCGGGCGCAAAGCCCGGCGCCTGAAATCTGCGGCTGTTTCGACAATGACGCGCTGAGCGTGGCGCTCGGTCAGGAGAACGCCGTCCACGCCGCGCTTCTGCCCGGTCGCCGCGTGCAACGCTGGGCGGCTGAGATGCGGCGTCTGGCCGGATTTGAACCTTTGATTCCGCCGTCATGGACGGCCAGTTCACGGGAGGATGGGCCGTGACACGGATTTAAAAGCGCCGCCCCACCTTGACGCCACACGGTCAGGGTGATTTATCCGCAGGCGATTAAGCGGATTAACGAGTTTCGGAAAGCTACCGACTGCATGTGCGGCGGCGGCGACAGTTTTTGAAGACGAGGCCGGTTTTGAAGACACAATTCAGGCCGCCTCAAAGAGATAGTTATAGAGCCGGATGAGCGACGGAAAAGACGATAAGACCAATACCCCACACGGAAGCGACGCATCGCGCCCAGAGCGCGCGCCGCTGACGCTGAAGCCGCGCGCCGCGGGCAATGTGGCCAGCGGCACGGTCAAGCAGAGCTTCAGCCATGGCCGCTCCAAGACCGTGGTGGTGGAAACCAAGCGCCGCATCGGCGCGCCGCCCGCCGGCGCGACGCCGCATGTGCGCCCCAGCGTCGATCTGAATCTGGGTCGTTCGCAAGGGCAGCGCCCGGCGCCGACGCAGACCCGCGACTCCGGCGGTTCCGCCGGCGGCCTGCGCCGCGAGGAGCAGGAGGCGCGCCAACGCGCTATTCAGGCCGCTCTGGCTGAACAGCAGCGCCGCGACGTCGAGGCCCGCGCCGCCGCCGCGCGTGAAAGCGCTCAGGCGCAGGCCGTCCCGGCCAAGCCCGCCGCGCCGGAAGCGCCGAAAATCGAGGCTCCCGAAGCGCCGAAGGCGGATATCAAGCCGACGGAAGCCCCCGCGCCCAAGCCAGTGGAAGCCTCCACCGCGCCGCAGGCCGCAGCGCCGCGTCCGCAGGGCGACCGTCCGCGCGGCGACCGCCCGAAAGGCGAGCGAATTCAGGGAGATCGGGCTCAGGGAGATCGTCCGCGCGGCGATCGTCAGGCCTGGGGCCAACGCAGCGAGCGTCCGCAGGGCGATCGTCCGCGCGGCGACCGTCCGCAATCTGATCGTCCGCGTGGTGATCGTCCGCAGGGCGACCGCCCGGCCTGGGGTCAACGCACCGAACGCCCGCAAGGCGATCGTCCTCAGGGCGATCGTCCTCAGGGCGACCGCGCCCCGCGTGGAGATCGTCCGCAAGGCGACCGTCCTCAGGGTCCGCGCGGCGACCGCCCGTCACGTCCCGGCGAAACCGTGCGCTACAGCGCCAATTCGCCGCGTCCGCCCCGCGCCGCCCCCGGCGTCGCCGCCAATGCGCCCGCAACGCCGGAAGTGGATCGCATCCGCTCCTCACGCGGCGCCGGCGTCAGCAACAAGGCGCTCGACGCGCGCAAGACGGTGGATGACGATGATGCGCGCGGCGGCGTCAAGCGCGGCAAGCTGGGCGCGCCCAGCAAGGCCGTGTCGCAGACGCGCGGCGAGCCCAAGCGCCGCGAAGGCCGCCTGACCCTGCAAGCCGTGGTCGGAGACGACGAGGGCGCCGCCGACCGCATGCGCTCGCTGGCCTCGGTGCGCCGCGCGCGCGAACGCGAACGCGAAAAGCGTAAAGGCCATCAGGTCGAGCAGGCGCGCGTCGCCCGCGAAGTCGTCATTCCCGACGTCATCACGGTGCAGGAGCTGTCCAACCGGATGGCCGTGCGCGCCGTCGACATCATCAAGATGCTGATGAAGCAGGGCATGATGCTCAAGATCAACGACGTGATCGACACCGACACCGCCGAGCTGGTGGCGTCGGAATTCGGCCACACCGTCAAGCGCGTGTCCGAATCCGACGTTCTGGAAGGCTTTATCGACGCCGCCGACCATGAGGACGACACCCAGCCGCGTCCGCCGGTCGTGGCCGTCATGGGTCACGTCGATCACGGCAAGACCTCCTTGCTCGACGCCATGCGCAAGACCGATACGGCGGGCGGCGAAGCGGGCGGCATCACCCAGCATATCGGCGCCTATCAGGTGCGGGTGGCGTCGGGTGAGCGCGTCACCTTCCTCGACACGCCGGGCCACGCCGCCTTTTCGGCCATGCGCGCGCGCGGCGCCAATGTCACCGACATTGTCGTGCTGGTCGTTGCCGCCGATGACGGCGTCATGCCGCAGACAGTCGAGGCCATCAACCACGCCCGCGCCGCCGGCACGCCGATGATCGTGGCGATCAATAAGATCGACAAGCCGGACGCCAGGCCGCAGAACATCATCAATGAACTGCTGCAATATGAGGTCGTGGTCGAATCGCTGGGCGGCGACACTCAGGTGGTCGAGGTTTCGGCCAAGACCGGCCAGGGGCTAGATGCGCTGATCGAAGCCATCCTGTTGCAGGCCGAGGTTCTGGACCTGCGCGCCAATCCCGACCGCACCGCCGAAGGCGTGGTGATCGAGGCCAAGCTCGACAAGGGCCGCGGCCCGGTGGCCACGGTCCTGGTCAAGCGCGGCACGCTGAAGCGCGGCGATATCGTCGTGGCCGGTTCCGCCTATGGCCGCGTGCGCGCCCTGATCAATGAGCGCGACGAGCAACTGACCGAGGCCGGTCCGTCCATGCCCGTCGAAATCTTAGGCCTCAATGGCGCGCCCGATCCGGGCGAAGCCATCGCCGTGGTCGAAAACGAAGCGCGTGCGCGCGAGATCACCGAATATCGCGAACGCGTCCGCCGCGAAAAGACCATGGCGCCGGTCGGCGCCGTGTCCTTGACCGACATGATGTCGAAACTGGCGGCCAACAAGGCCAAGGAAGTCCAGCTTATCGTCAAGTCGGACGTGCAAGGCTCGGCTGAAGCCATTATCGGCTCGCTCGACAAACTGGGCACAGACGAGGTGCGCGCCCGCGTCATCCATTCGGGCGCCGGCGCCATTACCGAGTCGGACGTGCAACTGGCCAAGGGCTCGAACGCGCCGATCATCGGCTTCAATGTCCGCGCCGGCAAGCAGGCGCGCGATCTGGCCGAGCGCGAAGGCGTGGAGATCCGCTACTATTCGATCATCTACGACCTGATCGACGACATCAAGGGCGTCATGTCGGGCCTGTTGGCCCCGATCCAGCGCGAAACCTTCCTCGGCAATGCCGAAATCCTGGAGGTGTTCGACATCTCCAAGGTCGGCAAGGTCGCGGGCTGCCGCGTCACCGAAGGCCGCGTACAGAAGGGCGCGCGCATCCGCATCCTGCGCGACAATGTCGTCATTCAGGAAATGGGCGTCCTCTCGACGCTCAAGCGCTTCAAGGACGAGGTCAACGAGGTGGTGGTCGGTCAGGAATGCGGTATGGCGTTCAACGGCTTCCAGGACATTAAGCCGGGCGACTTCATCGAATGTTTCACGGTCGAAGAGATCAAGCGCACGCTGTAAAGCTTGCCATAGTTTGAAACTTCCGGGGTGCGGGGCCAGTTGGCCCCGCATCTTTTTTTGTTTTCCCTGAAACCTTCGCCTTCGATAAGACTTTGATGCTATAGCGCCTTTATGAGCCAAAGCACCGACTTCGACCCGTCCCACCACGTCCTGATCATCAAGTGCCCGGACACGCGCGGCATTGTCGCGGCGGTATCGGGCTATCTCAACGACAACGACATCTCCATCGTCGAGTCCAATCAGTTCAACGATTCCGAAGGCGACGTGTTTTATGTCCGCGTGGTGTTCAAACAGGCCGGGCCGAAAATGCCGCCGATGGACACCTTGCGCGACGGCTTCAAGCCGATTGCGCACCGCTTCAGCATGGACTGGTCGATCCACAACCTGTCGATCAAACCGCGCGTGGTGATCGCCGTGTCGAAATTCGGCCACTGCCTGTACGAACTGCTGCACCGCTGGCGCTCCGGGCAATTGCCGGTCGAAATCGCCTGCGTCGTCTCCAACCACGAAGATATGCGCTCCTTCATCGAATGGAACGGCGTGCCTTACGTGCATCTGCCGGTCAGCAAGGCCAACAAGGCCGAGCAGGAGGCCGCCCTGCTGGCCCTGATCGAAGATCAGCGCGCCGATCTGGTCGTGCTGGCGCGCTATATGCAGATTTTAAGCGACGATCTGGCGCGGCGGCTGGAAGGGCGCTGCATCAATATCCACCACTCCTTCCTGCCCAGTTTCAAGGGCGCCAAGCCCTATCACCAGGCGCACACGCGCGGCGTGAAGATTATCGGCGCCACGGCGCACTATGTCACGTCGGATCTGGATGAGGGCCCGATCATTGAGCAGGACGTTCAGCGCGTCCATCACGGCCTGACGCCGGAACAACTGGTGGCCATAGGCCAGGATATAGAGGCAAGGGTTCTGGCACGGGCCGTAACTTGGCACGCCGAGCGCCGGGTGATCATCAACGGCGCGAAGACGGTTGTTTTCAGCTAGAAGATAATCTTGAAAACGGCGATCCAGAAGATCGAGCAATAAACCGTCAGTCCCGCAAGTGTATAGATAAAGGGAT
>DATMTF010000074.1:0-9531 GCA_035565015.1 Asticcacaulis sp.
GCGTGGTAGACGATCAGGTCGCGTTCAGGAGTTTGAAGGATGGCGCAGTGGCCGGGCCCTTTGAACCCCGAAGGCTCATGATTGGCGTCAAGCACATTCAGTCCGCCGCCAGCGAGCATCGGCTGATCATTTGGGCCAAGATAGGGGCCCTCGACATGGCGGCTGCGGCCTGCGATGGTGAAATAGGTGCTATTGGCGCCACGGCAACAAAATTCGCAGGACGCGAAGAGATAATACCAACCGTTCCTGAAGATGAGAAAAGGCGCTTCGATGGCGTGATCGGCGCGCACGGCAAGCCGGACCGGCGCCCTGGAATCCTTCGGTTTCAGGCTTGCCGGATCGAGTTCGCTCAACATGATCCCATCCCAGAAGCTGCCGAAGGCAAGCCATTGACGCCCCTCCTGATCTTCAAACCGGTTTGGATCTATGGCGTTGAATCGATCGCCGTCACGGCTTTGCAGCACCTGTCCGTCGTCGCGCCAGCCGAACTGCGGATGCGCGGGATCGAGGCTTTGTGTGCTGACAAGTCCGATCACCGAGCGGTTCTCGCCAAAAAGAGAGCAGGCGTAATAGAGCCGGTAGCGCCCTTTAACATAGCTGATATCGGGCGCCCAGACGCCGCGCGTATCGGGGATCAGCTCTGAAACCCATTCCGGCAGGGCGGCCAGAACCTGACCGCGCAAGGTCCATTGCGTCAAATCGGGCGAGGTCCGCCAGTCGATCAGCCCCCTGCCCGGCGCCATGCGACTGGTGCAGAAGACATGATAAAGTCCGTCCGCAAAAATGATGCAGGGATCATGAACCGGCGAGATGTCGCCCGTCAGGTTCAGGTTCGCGGCGCGGGCGCGCGACAGTCCCGCGCTCAGCGCCAGTCCCGCGCCTATGGCGCTGCGTCGCGTCCAGCCGCCCGTCATGATCCTGCTCCAAAAAAACAGGCGCCCCGGCATGCCGGAAACGCCTGACCAGGTTGGGAAAGAATGCTCAAAAAGGGGCAGGACCAGTGATAAGCCAGTCCTGCGATACGCGTTACATTTTCCAGCGGAAGCCGACGGAGACGGAGCGTCCGATCAGAACGGTGCCGAAATTGGTCGTTTCCGCCGTGCCCGCCGAACCGAAATGGTAGTATTCCTGCTGCTTCTCGTTCGTCAGGTTAATCGCATCAATATCAAAGGACATACGATCATTGACATTATAGGTTAGCTGCAGGTCCACATCCTTTTCAGCATGGCGCCAGACGCCGATGGGGTTGGCGAACAGGGCCGCCTCATTACGGTTCAGGAACTTCGAGCGCCAGACATAGGACAGGCGGGCGTTGAACGGGCCCTTGTCGTAAGCGAGCGTCGTGTTGAACGAATAAGGCGACACGCCGTAGAACGACGTCTTGGAATAGCTGACAATGGTGTTGCTGTTGTCAACATTGGGCAGCAACTGCGAGGTCGACAGATAGGTGCCGCTGGCCTGGACGCCGAAACCATCCAGGATCGTCGGCAGGAATTTCGGGAACCAGGTCAGACCCAGCTCAAGCCCCGACATCTTTCCGTTCGACGCGTTGTACGGCGTGGATACATTGTAGCTATAACCATTGGCGTGGCTGAGGCCCGTCGTCGAATGCGGGAATGGGTCATGCGCGGCGTCCAGATGGACCATGTGCGGCAGATAGACCACAAAACCGTCGATCGAGCGATGGAAGGCCGTTGCGTAAAGCGCGCTGTCCTTGGAGAAGTACCACTCGGCGGTCAGGTCCATGTTTTTCGACGTCGTTGCGCGCAGGTTCGGGTTGCCGACGCTGCCGCCGCCATAACCGACTGCCGTAATGTCGTCGCTATAGGCGCCTTCGGGGTTGAGAGCGCCGAAGTCCGGACGACGCAGGGTTTCGCCATAGTTGAAGCGCAGGACGAAGTCGTCGGTAGCGTCATAGTGCAACGTGAAGCTCGGCAGAACCTTGCTGATGCTCTTTTTATAGCTTTCGATCAGATCGATATACTGGCCCTGCTCGTTCCAACGATAACCGGTCATGTCGGTTTCGACATTGACGAACCGCAGACCAAAATTGCCCCTCAGGCGTCGACCGAACACCTGGCTGTCGGTGTCGGCCATAATGTAGGCGGACGTGTTTTTCTCATCGACGTCAAAGGCGCGATGCATCGACAACTGGTCGGTGGTTTTAAAATTCGGATCGACCGAATGATAAAGGGCGCGGATGTCGTCGATATGGTCGCGCATCCAGTAGCCGTTCGCCTCCATCCATGTGGAGGGAACGTCCGAAAGACCGGACCAGAACCCGCTGGTGACAAATTGCATGCCCGAATCCATGCTCGCCAGATTACGGCCAAGGAAGGAGCTTTGCGTCCGGCTCATCTCAGTGGCGTTGCGATCGTCGTAGCGCACACCGAAGCTGAGCTTGGTCACCGGCCCCCACTGCGCGTCGTACGTGCCGATCAAACTTCCGGTGGACGCGCTGCCCTGATTGCGATTGGCGTTGTCATAGAACTGCGCGACATTCCATTGCGAGGCGTCGGTCAGAAGACTGTTATCGTCAAACGAGAAACACATCATGTCGTTCTTGCAGTTGAAGTCGACATTGATCTGGCTGGCGACGCGGTCGATGCGCTGAGCTGTAAATTCGGAGTGGAAGGTCGAGGCCTGATAGGACAGATCGCCAATCAGGTGAAGTTTATCCCCGATATGCCAGTCGCCGTTCAGGGCATAGATAGTCGAGTCGGTCGAGTTGGTGGTCAGATCGCCGGAGTTGAATCCGTAGACCGAGCCGACCGTGCGCGTCTTGATGACGTTCGTGCCGTCATAGGTTGTGATGGTCGAGGCCGGATCCGTTCCCAAATCGCCCCACCAGTCCACAAAGGAGAACAGGAGGTTGTTGAAGGTCGTGTTGCGATAGCCGTTGTACATGACCTCGAACGTATAGGTCGCGTCTTCGTTCGGCTGCCATTGGAAAGCGGCGTTGGCGGAACTGCGTTTGCGATCACCCAGAAGATCGCTTTGGAACACGGCGTCGCGGGACAGATAGTAAGGATACTGCGTTCCGGTGCTCAGGAAGTTATAGGTCGAACCCGCAGCTTCGGGTAGACCTTCGTGCGTGCCCGCCGGCCAGTAAGGAAGGCCAACGATGGGGTTGCCGTTCAGGTCAGTGACCGGGAAGATGCGCTGCAACGGCGTAAAGCCCGGCATATCTTCGCTGGCGTTAGGGCTGGAGAACGGAACGAGCGCGCCAGGCGTGACGCTTTCATTCCGATACTGGGTGTCGCTGCCGCTCCAATTCATCAACAAACCAAAATCGCCGGCGCCGGTGGTCCAGCGGTCCGAAAGAAGGAGGCTGCCTTGCGGGTTCCACTTTTTCGCCGGGTCGAGATAGGTGCTGCGAAGCGCCAGCGATACTTCGGGCCCCTTGAAATCGAGCGGGCGCAGGGACGTGACATTGATGGCGCCGGCGATGCCTGCCTCATTCTGACTGGCGTCGCGCGTTTTATAGACGTCGATCTCGCGCACGAGGGTCGACGGAATGTCCTGCAGCGCCTCATAACGACCCGATGCGGTGAAGATGGTGCGACCGTTCCAGCTTGACGAAATATCCGACATGCCGCGAATGGCGACCGTACCGGCTTCGCCGCCCGCGCGATCGGTGACCTGAACGCCCGGAACGCGCTGCAGAGCTTCGACGACATTATTGTCCGGAAGTTTGCCAATATCTTCGGCGACGATCGAATCCACCACCTGCATGGATTTGCGCTTAATGGCCAAAGCCTTTGTCAAGGACGCTTTGACGCCCTTGACGATCACAACGGTCGAATCGTCGCTCGCCTTCGTATCGTTTGCGGAGCTGGCGTCCTGCGCCTGCGCGTGAAGCGCAAAGCCAAGAGCGAGAACCGAGGCGGCCAGGCCGAGCCCTGCGCGGTTCATACGAAAAGCACGGCCGCGACGGGCCGCTGACGTAGCGTCAGTCATAGATAGTCTCCCTGTTGAAGTCCCAATCCGCTTTATTGTGCGCGAACTTTGCCCGCATATTGTCCGACAAGAAATAAGTGTCAATGGGCGCAATGCTTATTTGTCTGATTAAATCTCTCTGTCGCAAATCCGCAACAGGCCCGCTTGACGCCAATGCCTTGCTGGCAATATCAAATCAGGCAGCTATGACGCACCGTTTTCAGGTGTGGAATCAGTGGCGCCGGATTTTTCAACAATGCAATACCAGGCGCCTGGCGAGACCAGTCCGCCACCTATGGTAGGACAATTAATGGGCTTGCCGCCAGACCGGTCCGTCAGTCATCGGTCATGATCGGGCCGATGAGATTGACCAACTCGGCAAGGCGCGCCGTCTTCACCCGGTCGGCATTGTTTATCATGACAATGAGCGCGTCCTCGAAGTTGTAGATTTCCTCCGGCGGAGGCGGCGCCTTGGGCCAAGCCGGTTTTTCACGTCGTCGGGCGTGTGCGCCCGGCGCCAGACGTGTTGAGCGCCGCGGTGACGCGGTAGGCGGCGCCGTCGAAATGCTGGGTCACCTGCGTCACCCGGCGGTCGTTGAGCCAGGTCTGACGCCAGACGACGAGGCAGGCCATGTCGCGGTCCCAACCCGCCTGCCGGGCGCGCAGCGGACCTGCGGGCTCGGCGCCGATGCGGGTTTCGCCGCGCGTCCACGGCGCCTGCTGCAACAGCCAGTGACCGGGGGAGCCGTACGTGAAGTCCGCCGCTTCGGCGGCGGGAACGGCGTCGAGATGGATCAGACGGTCTTCCAGCGCCAGGACGCGCCCACCGACATGATGCAGGCCGCTCAGGTGGAGCAGGCGCGCGCCGTCCTCGTGGCGGATATGGCGCGACAGAAGCTCAAAGCGATAGGCTTCGCCGCGCGCCGTCGCTTCGGCCTCAATGTCGGGAATGTCCAGAACGGGCGCGTCCAGTTGCGGACGGCGCACAAAGGTGCCCGCCTTCTTGCGCCGTTCTATCAGTCCGTCGGCGACCAGGGCGCTCAGCGCCTTGTTGACCGTCATGCGCGCGCAGGCATAGGCCTGCATCAGTTCGTGTTCGACCGGCAGACGGTCGCCGGGCTGCAACACGCCGGAGCGGATGCGGGTTTCGATATCGTCGCGGATGCTGACATAAAGGGGCCGCGTCATGCGCGCAGGGCCTCCAGCGCGCGGCGATAATCGGCGACGACCGCATCGCGCGCGACGTGGCGACCGCCGCTGACGATCCTGCGGCCCCGGCGGTATACGCAATCCACCGGGCTGGCGCTGGCGGCGAAGATGGCGGCGTCCAAAATCTCGTCTCCCGAACACGCAAACAGGGCGGGATGAGTCGCGTTCAACGTCACCATATCGGCGGGGGCGCCGGGCGCAAGTGCGTAGGATTCAACCGCGCCGGACGCTCGGAGCGCGCGACCCCCGCCGCGCACCACCGCCTCGAACAGGCGCGCCCCGCTGGACTGTCCCGGCGCGGCCAGCACATTGCGCGCGCGCAGGCTGAGGCGCTGGCCGTATTCCAGCAGCCGCAACTCCTCAAAGGCGTTGATCAGCACGTTGGAGTCCGAGCCTATGCCGAAGGCGCCGCCCGCTTCGAGATAGGCCGCCGCCGGAAAGAGACCGTCGCCAAGATTGGCCTCGGTGATCGGGCACAGGCCCGCGACGGCGCCGCTGTGCGCCAGACGCGATGTCTCGGCCTGAGTCATATGGGTGGCGTGGACCAGGCACCAGCGCGCATCGACCGGCGCATGGTCAAGCAGCCATTCGACCGGTCTTTGCTGATTGAAAGCGAGGCAGTCCTCGACCTCGCGCATCTGTTCGGCGATATGGATGTGGATCGGCCCCTGCCCCGCCAGCGGGATCAGAGCGACCAGTTCGTCCGGCGTCACAGCGCGCAGCGAATGCGGCGCGACGCCGACGACGCCGTCAGGCAGGCGCGACACATGTGCGCGGCTGGCCTCCAGCAGGCGGGCGTAACCGTCAATATCGCTGATAAAGCGCGCCTGAGCGGAGCTGGGCGGCTGACCGCCGAAACCCGCATGGGCGTAAAAGACCGGCAGCAGGGTCATGGCGATGCCGCTTGTCTGCGCCGCCGCGCACAGGGCCGCCGCCATTTCGGCCGGGTCGGCATAGGCTTGTCCGTCCGGCGCATGGTGCAGATAGTGAAATTCGCCGACGCGCGTAAAGCCGCTTTCCAGCATCTCGACATAGGCCATGGCGGCGATGGCGCGCATCTCGTCCGGGCCGATGCGGGCGTTGAAGCGGTACATCAGGTCGCGCCAGCTCCAGAAGCTGTCGCCGTGCGGTCCGGCGCGTTCGGTCAGGCCCGCCATGGCGCGCTGGAAGGCGTGGCTGTGCAGATTGGGCAGGCCGGGCAGGACAATGGCGCAGCGTTCGTCCTGCGGCGCGGGCGCGACGTCACGGGTCAGGCTGGCGACGCAGCCATCCGCCAGCGTCAGGCGCACATGGCGCGCCCAGACGCCGTCCAGCCAGATATGGTCACACCAGAAGCTCTCGGTCATGGATGCAAAATCGCACTTGCGCGACATAATGTCTATACATTATGCGTAGAGATATGCACTGTGACCTGATCTGGACGAACGCCCGCCTCGCCAGCATGACCCGTGACGCCGGGGTCGTGGCGAACGGCGTCGTCGCACAGGCTAAGGGGCGCATCCTCTATGCCGGTCCGGCGGATACGGCGCCGCCGATGCGGGGCGAGCGCGTCGATGTCGAGGGGCGTCTGATCACGCCCGCCCTGATCGACCCGCACACCCACCTCGTCTATGCGGGCGACCGCGCGGCGGAGTTCCGCATGCGGCTGGAGGGGGCGTCCTATGCCGACATCGCCCAAGCGGGCGGCGGCATCCTCGCGACGGTTCGGGCCACGCGCGAGGCCTCCGAGGACGAGCTGGTCGAACAGGCCCTGCCGCGTCTCAACGCTCTGCTGGCCGAGGGCGTGGCGACGGTGGAGATCAAGTCGGGTTATGGACTAAGCCTTCCAGACGAACTGAAGATGCTGCGCGCCGCCCGGCGTTTGCAGGAACTGCGGCCCGTGCGCGTGGTCGCGACCTTTCTCGGCGCCCACACCCTGCCGCCGGAATATGCCGGACGGCCCGACGCCTATATCGACGAGGTGTGCGCGATGATCCCGCAGATTGGGCCCCTGGCCGAGGCGGTGGACGCCTTTTGCGAAGGCGTGGGCTTTACCCCGCAGCAGACGGAGCGCGTCTTTCAGGCCGCCAAAGCGCAGGGCCTCAAGATCAGGCTGCACGCCGAGCAATTGTCCGATCTCGGCGGCGCAATGCTGGCGGCGCGTTACGGCGCCCTGTCCGCCGATCATCTTGAATATCTGAGCGATGACGGCGTGGCGGCGATGGCGCAGGCCGGGACCGTGGCGACCATGTTGCCCGGCGCCTTTTATTTTTTGCGCGAGACGAAGGCGCCGCCGGTTGAGAAACTGCGCACGGCGGGCGTTCCCATCGCCCTGGCCAGCGACTGCAATCCCGGCACCTCGCCGCTGACCTCGCCGCTGCTGGTCATGAACATGGCCGCCACCCTGTTTCGCCTCACCGTCGAGGAATGCCTGCTCGGCGTGACGCGCAACGCCGCGCGCGCGCTCGGCCTGTCCGGGGAGATCGGAACCCTGGAGGCAGGCAAGGCGTGCGATCTGGCGATCTGGAACGTCGAACGTCCCGAACAGCTTGTCTATCCGATTGGCTTCAACCCGCTTTACGCCCGCGTCTTCAAGGGAGTTTCTCATGTCCGCTAAACCGCTGCGCCTCGATCCCGGCGCTGCGCCTCTGTCGGCGTGGCGCGACATTTATCGCGGCGCCGGGGCGGCGCTCGATCCGCTCTGCTATGACAGGGTGCGCGCCAGCGCCGAAGCGATCGGGCGAATTCTGGCGAAGGGCGAGCCGGTCTACGGGATCAATACCGGCTTCGGCAAGCTGGCCTCGACGCGCATTGCGGCGGACGATCTGGAGACCCTGCAACGCAATATCGTGCTGTCGCACGCCGCCGGGGTCGGCGCGCCCTCGCCGCGCGCCGTCGTGCGGCTGATGATGGCGTTGAAGCTGGCCAGTCTGGCGCAGGGAGCGTCGGGGGTGCGGGTGGAAACCCTGCGAAGGCTGGAAGACCTGCTGCGGCTCGACATCATCCCCGTCATTCCGTGTCAGGGCAGCGTCGGCGCCTCCGGCGATCTGGCGCCGCTGGCGCACATGGCCGCCGTTATGATTGGCGAGGGCGAGGCGGACATGCAGGGCGCGCGCCGACCCGCCGCCGAAGCGCTGGCTCAGGCGGGCCTGACGCCGCTGATCCTCGGCCCCAAGGAGGGGCTGGCCCTGCTCAACGGCACGCAGTTTTCGACCGCCAATGCGCTGGCGGGGCTGTTCGAGGCCGAGGCTCTGCTGCAAACCGCCCTTGTCGCGGGCGCGCTGTCCACCGAGGCCGCCAAGGGGTCGGACGCGCCGTTCGATGCGCGCATCCACGCCTTACGCCGCCACCGCGGCCAGATCGACGTGGCGGCGAATTTGCGCAGGCTGATGGAAGGCTCGGCCATCCGCGCCTCGCATCTGAAGGAGGATGAGCGCGTGCAGGATCCCTATTGCCTGCGCTGCCAGCCGCAGGTCCTGGGCGCCTGTCTTGACCTGTTGCGTCAGGCCGCCGCGACGCTGGCGGACGAGGCCAATGGCGTGTCCGACAATCCCCTGATCTTCGCCGAAACGGACGAGGCCCTGTCCGGCGGCAATTTCCACGCCGAACCGGTGGCCTTCGCCGCCGACATGATCGCCATGGCCATCTGCGAGATCGGCTCGATCGCCGAACGCCGCATCGCCATGCTGGTCGATCCGGCCCTGTCAGGCCTGCCCGCCTTCCTGACGCCCAGACCGGGGCTGAACTCCGGCTTCATGATCCCGCAGGTGACGGCGGCGGCGCTGGTGTCGGAAAACAAGCAGAAGGCCTATCCGGCCAGCGTCGATTCCATCCCGACCTCGGCCAATCAGGAGGATCACGTCTCCATGGCCGCGCACGGCGCGCGCCGCCTGATGGACATGGCGGCCAACGCCTTTTGCGTCATCGCCATCGAGCTTCTGGCCGCCGCGCAGGGCTGCGACTTCCATAAGCCCCTCGCCTCCTCCGCCGCTCTGGAGCGGGTGCGCAAAACGATCCGCGACGCCGTGCCCGCGCTGGACCACGACCGTCATTTTCACCCTGACCTTGAGGCGATGATCAGGCTGGCGCGCGACGGCGCCGTCCTGAAGGCCGCTGACCTTATCTTGCCCGGAGTTGACGCATGAACCGTCTCGACAACAGCCGCATCATCCGGCCCGCCACGGGAACAGAACTTTCGGCCCGTTCGTGGCTGACCGAGGCGCCTCTGCGCATGCTGATGAACAATCTGCATCCCGACGTCGCCGAACGACCTGAGGAGCTGGTCGTCTATGGCGGCATAGGGCGGGCGGCGCGCGACTGGGACAGTTTCGACCGCATCGTCGAGACGCTGAAACGCCTGGGCGACGATCAGAGCCTTTTGATCCAGTCAGGCAAGCCGGTCGG
>DATMTF010000075.1:0-15279 GCA_035565015.1 Asticcacaulis sp.
CTGCGCGCTTTTTTGCTATGCGACATGAATGAAATGAAGTGCGTAAAGGCTTATACGCTTATGACGACAGTTCAATGGAAAAAACGCCTGAATTATGGCGTTTCAACGCCCTAAAGGTTAAGCATAAATAAGGAAGTCATATGGAAATACCGCGTCTTAGGCGCATGATCCTTATCAGGCGCGGCCTCACGATTCGCGGTGAGGGCGAATCAAATTCTGTTGAGAAGCCGGTTAAGCATTCTTTAACCGTAAGGCGCGTGTCGCTCAGTCAAACAGTTTGGAGACGGACTCTTCGCTGGCAATGCGGCGGCCCAACATTTAAATATCGATCTGTCGCCTAGTCGAACAGCTTGGAGACGGACTCTTCATTGGCGATGCGGCGGATCGCCTCGCCGATCAGCGGCGCGACGCCGACAATGCGCACCTTTTCATTGGCGTGGATAGCGGGCGTGGCCTCGATCGAGTCGGTGATGACCAGCTCTTTCAGCACGGATTTCTCCACCCGGTCCATGGCTGCGCCGGACAGGACGCCGTGGCTGATATAGGCCGAAACGGACGATGCGCCGCGCTCCATCAGGGCCTTGGCGGCGTTGACCAGGGTGCCGCCGGAATCGACGATGTCGTCGAACAGGATGCAGTTGCGCCCCGTCACGTCGCCGATAATGTTCATGACCTCGGATTCGCCCGCGCGTGGACGGCGTTTATCGACGATGGCCAGATCGGCGCCGAGCCGGTCGGCCAGCGACCGCGCGCGCACCACGCCGCCGACATCGGGCGAGACGATCATCAGATCGCCCGCATCCTTGTAATTGGCCAGAATATCCTTGGCCATAAACGGAATAGCGACCAGATTGTCGGTCGGTATATCGAAAAAGCCCTGAATCTGACCGGCGTGCAGGTCCATGGTCAGCACGCGGTGCGCTCCGGCGCGCGTGATCAGATTGGCGACCAGCTTGGCCGAGATCGGCGTGCGCCCGCCGGTCTTGCGGTCCTGACGCGCATAGCCGAAATAGGGGATGACCGCCGTGATCCGCTTGGCCGAGGCGCGGGTCAGCGCATCGATGCAGATCAAAAGCTCCATCAGATTGTCATTAGCCGGATAGGAGGTCGACTGGATGACGAAGACATCCTCGCCGCGCACGTTCTCGTCGATGGTGACGAAGATTTCGTTGTCGGCGAAACGCTGCACGCGCGCCTTGGTCAGCGGCATGTCAAGATAATCGCCGATGGCCTGGGCCAGAGTCCGGTTGGAATTGGCGGAAAGCAGTTTCATCGTGGCGTGTCCCTGATGGCGCAGCATTTGCGGCGGCTTTTAACAGGCTCGCCGCGCCGTTCAAGGTTAAACTGTCATGAAACCGCAAAAACTATTTACGGATCATGATGCAGGAGATCAGCCGCCCGTAATCGCCTTCGCCGGTTTTAACCGCGCGGCGGTTGGAGAAGAACAGATCGCCCTCTGCGCAGGTGTCGTGGCCGGTCGAGACCGCCTCGGCGGCGCCTGCGCGTTTCAATCGCATCAGGCAATAGCCGGGCAGGTCGAACAGACGCTTGTCGGCGGCGTCGGTTGCCATGAAGTAGGGCCGGGCTTCCTTGTCTTCTTTGACGAAGTTCGCCTCATAGTCGGCGCCGACCTCGTAGGAGGCCTGCTGGATGCACGGGCCGACCACGGCGCGGACGCGCTCGATCTTGGCGCCCTGCTGCGCCATAGCCTTGAGCGTGGACTCGATGATCCCGCCCAGCGCGCCCTTCCAGCCCGCATGGCACGAACCGATCACGCGCGCCTGCGGATCGGCGAACAGGATCGGCGCGCAGTCCGCCGACAGGGCCGACAGGACGACGCCCGCGCGGCTGGTGACCAGACCGTCGCCTTGCGGACGCTCCTCCGGCCACGGGCCATCCACCTTATAGGCGCGGTCGGAATGGACCTGATAGAGGCTCAACAGATAGTTTTCCGGGCGGTCGAACGCGCCCGCGACACGGCGGCGATTCTCCATAACGGCGTCCGGATCGTCGTTCGAGCCGGAACCGGCGTTCAGGCCCGCATACAGCCCCTGCGACACGCCGCCCAGCCGGGTGAAGAAACCGTGCTGAATATATTGCAGGTCGAGCAGGGGATGGACGATACGCGGAGGCAGATACGACATGACGGAACCTTGTGGCGGGGGAGGAGAGCAGCTTGCAAACCTAAAGGGGCGATTCCGTGGCTTCAACCCCAATGAGGCGAATTTGCTCTGGAAAACCGAGCGCCAGAACCTTGAACAGATCGCCCATCTGCCCCTTGGCGGTCAGGCGCGAAAGCTGTCTTTGCAAGGTTTGCGCCTTATCCGGGTGATGGTTGCGCAAGGCGTCAAAGCGCGCCGCAATCCCCAGACTGCGCAGGAAATCCCCCTGAGTCGTCAGCGCCGCCTTGACGCCGCCTGCGCGCGCCGCCGCCGCAACGGCAGGGAAGTCGGCCCACATGGTCAGATCGTGCTCGCCCGGCGCAGCCAGAGGATCGGTCTTCTGGTGGCGATAAAGCGCCTGAAGCGTATCGCCGGTTCCCGGCGCGTCGCGGCCATAGTCGATTAAAAGCGCCGCGCCGCCCGCCGAACGCAGCAGCCCGGCGACCTGCTCGCCGAAACGTATCTGCGCGATGGAGATTTCGACGACTTCGCCGTCAGGCGCATCGAAGGGTGACGTAAAGTCGGGGCCGGCCTCGACCAGACCGAAGCCGAGCGCTTCGTCGATCAGGCCGATGCGGCGCTCATGCCAGCCCTTCTGCGTCTTCACGAACTGACGCGCGGGCAGGCAGTCGAGGATCTCATTGCCGATCAGAATGACGGGCATGCCTGCGTCGATAGCGTCGAGGCCCGCGACATGACGGACGCCGGGAATAGCGGTCTGAACAGCGCGCAATGGCTCTGACGCCTCGATCATCACGACCTGCGCGGCTTCGCTCAGGCCCGGAACCTTGGCCGCGACGCGCAGGATGTCGCGCATCAGCGTCCCGTCGCCGCCGCCGATCTCGACCAGTGTAAAGGCGGCGGGCGATCCCATGCCGCGCCAGACTTCCGCCACCCAGACCCCGATCATCTCGCCGAACATCTGCGAGACCAGCGGCGCGGTCAGAAAATCGCCGTCGGCGCCGAGCTTGACATGCCGCGTATAATAGCCGTCCTGCGGATCGAGCAGACAGCGCGTCATATAGTCGGCCACGCTGATCGGGCCGTCGAGCGTGATCTGCTCGATCAGACGGTCTTTAAGCATCTTTTGGCGCGGCCAGACGGCTGGAATTCCAGATCAGGAAGCCGCCGACCAGCACCATCGGGATCGACAGGATCATGCCCATGGTGATCCAGTGGCGCAGGAAGTCGGGCATCTGGGCGTCGGGATTGCGCACATTTTCCAGCAGGATGCGGACCACGCCGTAACCGGCGATGAACACGCCCATGATCAGGCCCGGCTGCTTCAGCTTGCCGAAACGATGGATCAGCAGCCACATGAGCGTGAACAGGATCACGCCTTCGCCCAGCGCCTCGTAAAGCTGGCTGGGGTGGCGCAGCACGGGGATGCCTTCCGGATCGGCGGGGCAGACGCCGTTATATTGCTGGAGAATATACTTATTGCAGAAATCCATGCCCCACGGCAACGTCGTCGGGCGGCCCCACAGCTCGCCATTGACGAAATTGGCCAGCCGTCCGAAGAACAGGCCGATCGGCGCCGCGGCGGCCAGGGCGTCGCCCAGATTGAGGATGCTGGCGACGTCCAGCTTCTTGGCGCGGCAATAGATCAGGCTGGCCGTCATCACGCCGAGAAGGCCGCCGTGGAACGACATGCCGCCCTGCCAGATCTGGAACATCTGCAACGGATGCTCCCAGATGATCGAGGTGTCGTAGGCGATGATGTAGCCGATGCGTCCGCCGAGGATGATGCCGAGCATGATCCACAGAATCAGGTCGTCGAGTTGCGCCGTGGCGATCGGCGGGGTGCGCGGCGCCCATAGGTCGTCGCGGCGCAAAAGGCGGCTGACATACAGCCAGCCGCAGACAATGCCCGCAATATAGGCGATGGCGTACCAGTGGATGGCGACGGGACCGAGATGGAGCAGAACCGGGTCGATGTCCGGCAGTTTCAGGCTCAGGATCGGCAAGGGACGCCTCTTTGCAGGGGTTATGATTGGGCCGGTGTTTAACAAGTTCATGCTGCAAAGTCGCGACAAAACAGAGGCGAGGGCGCCAGAATCATGAATAATGGCGGGGAAGGCTCGCCCGACGCGCGCCGCGGCATTGAAGCGCGCCGGTCGCCTCTGTATGATGGCGCATCCCTTTCGGAGTTCAGTTCTGATGCAAAGCCAAAATCCGTTCCTTGACGAATTCGCCAAGATGACCGCCAACGCCATGAGCCTGGCTCAGGCCGCGGGCGAGGAGGCCAAGTCCGCCTTCCGCGCCCAGGCCGACCGTTTCGTGGCCGATATGGATCTGGTGCGGCGCGAGGAGATGGACGCGCTGGTTCTTACGCTTCGGGCCGAAATCGCCGAGCTGCGCGCCCAGGTGGCGGCGCTGAAAGGCGAGGCCGCCGCGCCGAAACGCGCGTCCGCCAAGACCCAGGCCAAGGCGTAAGATGAGATCGCTAAATTGAAAGATCGCCAGAAAGATTTGATGACCGCAGCCCAGCTTCATGATGGCGATAACGCCTTCGACCCGCTCGACATGGTCGAGTCCATCCTGACCGAGGAAGGGCTTGAGTATGAGCGCACGCCCGAAGGCGATCTCGGCTTTGCGCTGAAGGGCGACTGGCGGACCTATGAGATGTGGTTCTCGTGGCGTCCCGAAGGCGAATGCCTGCAACTGTGCTGCTCTTTGGACGTAGAAAGCGCCGCCGGAAAACTGACGCCGGAGCGCCTGCCGGGGCTTTACGAACTGGTCTGTCTGGTCAACCAGCATGTCTGGTTCGGTCATTTCGAGGTGTTCCGCGAGGGCGAAGACGGCGAAGACGCCATTGAGGTCGTCTTCCGCCATACCCAAGGGTTAAGTCTGGCCGACCGCGCCGCTATGCTGTCGGGCGCGCACATGATCAACAATGCCGCCGAGGCGGTGGACCGCTTCTATCCGGCCTTCGATTTCTGGTTCAAGGGCGCGCAGACCGCGCAGGCGGCCTTCGGCGCCTGCCTGTTTGAAACGCAAGGGGAGGCGTAAATGGCGTTGCAAAAACCGGTTCTGCTGATCGGGGCGGGCGCGCTCGGCTCGTCCCTGCTCAAGGGCTTTCGCATTGCCGGCAATGCGGCGCCGTCCGAGGTGATGATTCTCGACCTCAAGCCGGGCGACGAAGCCAATGCCTGGGCCGCCGATGGCGCGCGACTCAATCCGGTCCCCGACGAGTGGCGTGCGGCGCGCACCATCGTTCTGGCGGTCAAGCCGCAGGGCTGGCACGCGGTCGCCGCCATTCTGCACGGCAATCTCGATCAGGACGCCGCCATCGTTTCGGTGATGGCGGGCGTGACGACGACGCAGTTAAAAACCGCCTTCGCCGGTCATGCGGTCGCGCGCGTCATGCCCACCACGGGCGTGGCGACGGGCAAGGGCGTGGCCACCCTGTTCTCTGATAATGCGGCGGGCATGGAAGCCGCGCGCGGGCTGTTTGCGCCGGTCGCCCAGACGGTCGAACTGGCTGACGAAAGCCAGATGAATTCCGCCACCGCTGTGTCCGGATCAGGTCCGGCCTATGTCTACGCCTTTGTGCGCGCGCTGGAAAAGGCGGGCAGGGCGACCGGCCTGTCGTCCAGCCATGCGCGCGATCTGGCGCGCGGCACGTTGATCTCGGCGGCGCGTCTGCTGGATCAGACGAACGAGGAGCCGGACGAACTGATCCAGAAGGTCGCTTCGCCCGGCGGCACGACCGAGGCGGCCCTGTCCGTGCTGTGCAAGGACGGAGCGGGGCTTGACGAACTGGTGCTGGCGGCGGTCGAAGCCGCGCACCGACGCTCGAAGGAATTGGGCTGAGATCCATCCCGGCTCCATATATTAAAGGAATGATGACTTTGGCGGACGATGAAACGGTTGTGAAGGATTGTCACGGCAACCTGCTGAAAGACGGTGACAGCGTGACCCTGATCAAGGATCTTAAGGTCAAGGGTTCGGGCGGCGTGACCCTGAAGCGCGGCACGCTGATCAGAAATATCCGTCTGACCTATGACGAAAGCGAAATCGAATGCAATGCGGATAAGGTCAAAGGCCTGGTCCTGCGCACGGAGTTCGTCAAAAAGGCCTGACGCCCACAGTCGGAGATCGCCGCCATGGCCGACAGATTGTTCGTCGCGCGCCGCTCGCCCGACTCCGCCGCCATGCAGGCCGAGTTGCGTCGGGCGATGGCCCTGACGGCGCGGATCAACCGCCTCGGACTTGAGGACGCCGCTGAGGTGCGCGCCCTGATGCGCGAGCTGACCGGTCAGACGCTCGATGACGGCTTTATGCTCATCCCGCCGTTTTACGCCACCGGCGGAAACAAGACCCGCATCGGGCGCCAGGTGTTCATCAACCAGAACTGCACGCTCTACGACCTCGGCGGCGTCGAGATCGGCGACGAGACCATGATCGGCCCGAATGTCAGCCTGATCACCTCCGGCCATCCGCTCGACCCTTTGCTGCGCCGCGACGGCGTAAGCGCCAGCCCCATCGTCATCGGTCGCAATGTCTGGATCGCCGCCAATGTCACGATCATCGGCGGCGTGAGCGTCGGCGACGGCGCCGTCATCGCGGCGGGTTCGGTCGTCACTAAGGATGTTGCGCCCGCCGTCCTGGTTGGCGGAAATCCGGCGCGGCTTATCCGCAAACTTTAGCCGTTGACCGGCAGGGTAATCACCGCCCTCAGCCCGCCCATCGGGCTCTGATCCAGCGACAGCTCGCCGCCATGGCCGCGCACGATGTCGCGCGCGATCGCCAGCCCCAGCCCGACGCCCTTGATGTTCTGGTTGCGCGACTCGTCGAGCCGTGAAAACGGCTTGAACGCCTCCTCGCGCCGCTCCGGCGGAATGCCGGGACCGTCATCATCGATATAAAGATGCAGGCGCTGACGCTCGCCCTGCGTTGCAACCTCGGCGCTGAACTGCACATGCCTGCCGTAGTGAAAGCCGTTCATGGCCAGATTGACCAGGGCGCGCTGCACGTTCATCTCGCGGATCTGAATGCGCAGATCCTGCGCTAGCGGCGTGGTCTGAAGCTTGTGTCCGGCGCGCTGCACGCTGTCGGTCACTGCGTCCATCAAAGCCCGTATCGATACGCTGTCGGTGTTCTCCGCCGCCTCGCCGCGCGCAAAGGCCAGATATTCGTCGATCATATAGGCCATTTCCGACACGTCCGACTTCATGCGCTCGGTCGCCGCATCCTGCGCCGCCATGGCCAGTTCCAGCTTCAGCCGCGTCAAAGGGGTGCGCAGGTCGTGGCTGACCGAGGCTAAAAGCGTGGTGCGCTGTTCGATCTGGCGCTGGATGCGCGCCTTCATCTTCAGGAAGGCCTCGGCGGCGGCGCGCACCTCGGTGGCGCCATAGGGTTTGAAGCCCGTATCCTCCTCGCCGCGCCCGAAACGCTCGGCGGCCTGCGACAGGCGTTCGATGGCGCGCACCTGATTGCGGATGAACAGCATGGCGATGGTGGTCAGCAGCGCGGTGGCGCCGACGATCCAGAACAGGAAGATATAGCCGGTGGCGGCGAAGGCGCGGTCTTTCAGCGCGATGATGCGCAGCACCCCGGCCTTGGTCTTGACGCGGATATCGATATAGCTGTCATAGGCGGTGGTGTTGAACCAGTAGGGATCGTTGAGCGCATCGTTCAGCGCGCCGTCAATCGTCCGGTCCAGCGCCAGAAACACCGAGGTGCGCCGGGGCGGCGGCAGGTCGTGATCGCGCTGCAGCGAGATCGATAACTGCATGTTTTTTTGCGCCTGATCGGCGATGCGCGTCAGATTGGTCTTTGACGGATCGGTCTCGTAGCTGCTCACCGCCCAGGCGATATCGCCCGCCAGTCCTTCCGACAATTTCTGCGTCACCGTCTCGTAATGCCAGCTAAAGAACACCCACAATACGATGATCTGCATGATGAAGATCGGAATGACGATCATCAAAAGCACGCGCGAATACAGGCTGCGCGGAAAGCGGCGCTTGAGGAATTTGGGCCATAGCCGAAGCCGCGGCAAACGGCGGCCAGGAAATGTCTTCGCAGCGGCCATTTAGTCGGGCGCCAGCATATAGCCCTTGCCGCGCACGGTTTGCAGATAGCGCGGATTCTTGGGGTCCGTTTCGATCTTGCGGCGCAGGCGCGTGACCTGCACATCGACGGCCCGACCGGTGGTGTCAACGCTGTCACGCGCCAGGTCCATGCGGTCCACCGGCACATTGGCGCGCTCGGCCAGGAATTTCAGCAATTGCGCCTCGGCCTCAGTCAGCCGCACCGGCGTTCCGTTCTTGCTGAGTTCGGCGCGCTCCAGATCGAAGACGAACTGGCCCATCGTAACCGATTTGGGCAGGGCCGGCTTTACGCCCGCGCGTCGCAGAATCGCCTCGATGCGCAGGAGCAACTCCTGCGGCTCGAATGGCTTGGACAGGTAATCGTCAGCGCCCAGCGACAGGCCCATGATCCGGTCGTCGGGCAGGCCGCGCGCCGTCAGGATCAGGATCGGCACATTGGAATTGGCGCGCACCCATTTCGACAGCGAAAACCCGTCCTCGCCCGGCATCATGACGTCGAGGATCAACAGGTCGAAATCGAGCAGTTGCAGCATCCGCTTGGCCGCGTCGGCATGGGCGGCGGCGGTGACCCGGAAGCCCTGCCGCGACAGAAACTCCTTCAACAGGGTGCGGATGCGGTCGTCGTCATCGACGACCAGAAGGTGCCGCGTGGCGGCGTCATTATGACCTGGGGTCTGGCTCACGTCCTAATCTCGGCTCCGCTAAGGTCTCAAGGCGCTGAAAATACACCACGGATGATGAATAAGTCTGATCACTATTCGCTGTAAAATGTAAAGCGCCCGATGGCGAAAACCTGCCGACTAAGGGGTCACGCCATAATCGGCGAAATTCTTGTCGATACCGGAATAGACTTTCCGCGCCGCCGCCAGATCGGCGTCGCCCGCTGTCTTCTGGCCCAGTCGGCCCTTGACCAGACCGCGTCCGTAAAGCGACGCCGCCAGATCGGGCGCCTGTTTCAGCGCCGCGTCATAGTCTGACAGCGCAACGTCCAGGCGTCCCATGCGCAGTTCGATAAAGGCGCGGGTATCGAGAAAGGCGGCTGTATCCGGACTGAGTTTAAGCGCGGCGTCAGCGTCGGCCAGAGCCTTGTCGAGATCAAGATTGTGCGTCGCGCGCAGCCAGGCGCGATTGTTCAGCGGCTGGGCGTCGTCCGGCGACGCGGCGCACAGAGCGTCCCAGTCGGCCAGCGCCAAATCTAATTTTTTCTCCTGTTCATAGGCGAGCGCACGAATTCTGCGCGCTTGAGAATCGTCAAAATCCGGGTCCGGATGTTCAATCACATGCGTAGCGTCGGCGATGGCCAGATCGTAATCCTTATGGTTGAAATAGATGCTGGCGCGAGCGGACATGGCGAAGCCGCTGTCCGGCGCCATGGCCAGGGCGGCGTCTATGTCTTTTTTGCGCAGTTCGAACTGATCGTAGGGTCGCACCTGCGAGCGCGCCGTATAGGCGTAAGGCGAAGGTTGCGCGGCGATCACCTTGTCGTAAAGCGCCAGCGCCTCCACATGCTGCTTGTCGCAGTCTTCACGCGATGTGGTGTAACACGGGGTCAACCGGTCGGCGACCTCGGTCATCAGCGCGACATTGTCCGGCGTCAGGGCCAGAGCCTTGCGATAGGCGTCGAGCGCCTGTTCGTAATGACCTGTCGCCATCAGGCTGACCGCCAGCGCCCATTGGGCGCTGACAAGATCGGGCTGCAGCCGGGCGAACATCTGCGCGTCAGCCAGCGCCTTGTCCGGTTGCTTGTTGGCGGCATAGGCGGAGATGCGCCCGGATCTCGCCCATTGGTTATCGGAATGCAGTTCCAGGGACTGGCTGTACGCCTCTATGGCGTCGGCGGGGCGTTTCAGTTGCAGCAGGGCCTGTCCCCGCCCGTTCAAAGCCTCCCAGCGCGTCGGGTCGATTTTCAGCACGGCGTCGAAATCAGCCAGAGCGTCGTTAAAATCGCGCAGCATGACGCGCAATCCGCCGCGTTGCAGCAACAGGTCGGCGTCATCCGGTTTCAGCTTGATGGCGGCGTCCATCTCAGCCAGCGCGGCGTCAAACCTTTGTTGCGCCATCAGTTTCGAAGCCGCATCGGCATGGGCCTGCGCGTCGCCGCTGACGGGCTTGCTTGCGTCCACCTCCGCCTTCGTCGCCTTGTAGGCGAACGGCGCGATGATATAGACGCCGCTCTTGGCGATGGCGGTGACGGCGGGCTGGTCCTTGACCGCCTGAACGTAAGGGATTTCCGACGTCAGGGCGCGCATCGAAGCCTCGACGCTGAAGACGCCATCCTTGAGGCTGAGCGCGCGATGAAAAGCCTTGCCGTAAAGGGTTGCGTCCAGAGGCGCGCCGGTCAGGCTGAAGCCCTTGCCGTGATCGGGCAGGGTGACGGTTTCGCGCCAGACGGAATAGTATGGATAATTAAGCGCGACCGGATCATTCTGATGCGGGCCGGGATCGCGCTTGAGGTCGGAGGTCCAGCCCAGGCCGTAATTGTCTCCCTCATAGCGTCGTCCATAACCATTGGACGCATCCCAGTCCATTTTCGCCACGCCGTCGACGACAAGCCGCTCTTCGCGCTTGTCGGGATCAAAGACGACCGATACGGAATTCGGCGTCAGCCAGTTATAATCGTCGGTCCAGCTCGATTTCAGCGCCTTGTCGCGGTCTTCTGGGGTCATGCCGCTGATCGACGAGTCCAGTTGCACGGCGAAATCGCCGCGGTACAGGCGCTCGCCGTGAACCTTGGCCGGAAGGTCGAGACCGGCGCTGGCGTCAAGGGCGAGGCTCTCCTCACTGGCGGGTTTGTCCAGCGGCTCCGGCGTCATCGCGACCAGTTCCGCGCCCGCGCCGCGCAGCGGCAAGGCCCAGTGATAGTCGGGCGTGCGCAGGTCGGACAGGCGTTGATCGCCATAGCGCGTACCGTCCAGCCAGTAGGTCTTGCCGCCGATCTCGGCGCGGACGATCACATGGTCGAAATATTCGGCCATCGGCTGGCGCTGATCCATGCCGTCGCCGATCGTAGTGCTGACCAAGGCCGGTTCGGCCTTGATCCCAAGTTCGTGCAGCAGGGCCAGCAGCAGGGCGGTCTTGCCCTTGCAGTCGCCGAAACGTCGCGTCCATGTCGCATCGGCGTCCGCCGGCACGACGCCGCTTTCGTTCATGCCGAGATAGACGTAGCGCACGTCGTTTTCGACCAGTTTCAGCGCGGCGGCGGCCTGAGTCTCCGGATCGGAACCGGCGGCCCTTATCTTGTCCAGCTCGGCGCGCAGCGGCGAATCGGACGCCAGCTTCGCCGCCTTGTCGTACAGCGGCGCGATGGTGGCCGAAACTTCGGACCATGAGGCGTAGTTGCTGAACTGCAACTGGCTGAACATCTGGTCGCGCAGCGGCGCCTGATCGACAGCCTTGGGCGGCGTGTAATCGCTGGCCTCGAAGCGCACCTCCTTCTGGCCGCCTTTCTGCGACGCCTTGAGGTCGCCCAGATCGTCCGTGGTCTTCCAGCGCATCGGCAGGGACGCGTCCCAGACTGCGCGGCGCAGATAGTGGCCGACGGGCAGGTCGGGCATGCCGTCCGTCAGCAGGCCCTCGGCGTGCGCGCCCAGTTCGGGAATATGGCGCGTCAGCGTATAACTGTAGGTGATGATGTCGCCGACCTGCAAGCCTTCCGGCTGCAAAACCCCGGTCAGCACCCCGTCCAGCATGGCGCGGTCCAGATTGGTCTCGCGGCGCACGACGGTGAAGTTTTGATGCGCCAGCACGTCGATGACCTGATCGCCGCGCAGGATATGAAAGCTGTGGATCGTGACATCGTCGGTCGCCGGATCCCAGGCCAGGGCGAACTGACCGGCAGGCAGGCCCTGTGCGGTCTGAATGCGTAGGGCGATGTCTGTATAGAAGGCGCTGCTCTGCAGGGTAAAACGTGTCTGAACATCGGACGCCAGCACGGCGATGGGCGCCCCTTCGGGCGCCGAGGCCGTCTTCGGCAGGGCGACCGGCTCCACCCAATCCGGCGCCGGTCCCTGTTGCAGCTTGTCCCCCGCATAGGCGCTCGCCGCCAGCAGCGCCGCAGTCGAGATCGTGACGGCTAGACGAATTTTTAACGGGCTCATATTTGGCTCCCCCCTTATATTTGCGCGCAGGCTACGCTGAATCCTCATGCGCGCGCAAGACGGCGGAATGTGCGCCCGACACGCAAATCAACGGTTTACAAGCGCGTAAAAGCTGACAGACATTGCCGTTATGAGCGAAACTATTAATGTCGCGGCGCGACTTGAGGCCAGTCTGAGCGATCCGGTTCTGATGACCGCGGCGCTGGCCCTGCACGACAACCGCCTGGCGGACGCCGAGCCGCTCCTGAAAGGGCGTTTGAAGTCCGATCCGTTCGATGTCGCGGCGATGCGCATGCTGGCCGAACTGGCGGCGCGCGTCGGTCGGCTCGCCGATTCCGAAAACCTGTTGCGCAGGGCGCTGGACATCGCCCCTGACTTCGGCGCGGCGCGCGCCAATCTGGCCACCATTCTCTACCGGCAGAACCGCGCCGTGGAGGCTCTGGCGCAGCTCGACCTTTTGTCGGGCGGCCAGGATGCGCCGCCGGGTCAGGCGAATCTGCGCGCCGCCGCCCTGTCGAAGATCGGTGGCTTCGAGGAGGCGGTGGCGCTTTATCGTCAGGTTCTGGCGCGCCAGCCGCGCCAGCCGAAGGTGTGGATGAGCCTCGGCCATATGCTCAAAACCCTCGGACGGACGGAGGAGGGCGTGGCCGCCTATCGCGAGGCCCTCCATGTCCAGCCCGATTTCGGCGAGGCATGGTGGAGTCTCGCCAATCTCAAGACCGTGCGGTTCAACGACGACGATCTGGCTGCGATGCGCGCCGCGCTGGCGCAGGATAATCTGACTGAAGAAGACCGGTTTCATCTCGACTTCGCGCTCGGCAAGGCGCTGGAGGACCGCAAGGCCTTCGCCGACTCGTTCCGGCATTACGCCGCGGGCAACGCGCTGCGGTCGAAGGCCCTGTCTTACGATCCGGACGACACCCGCGCGTTTGTCGATCAGATGATCACAGTCTGCACGCCGGACTTTTTCGCCGATCGCGCCGGGTTCGGCTGTCCGGCGGACGATCCCGTCTTCGTTATTGGCATGCCGCGCGCCGGCTCGACCCTGATCGAGCAGATTCTGGCCAGCCATTCGCAGATCGAAGGCACGACCGAACTGCCTGACATTCCCGCCCTGGCGCGGCGCGGCGGCGGCTATCCGCTGAGTCTGACCACCCTCGCGCCTGAAACCCTGAACGCGCTGGGCCAGACCTATCTGGAGCAGACGCGCGTACAAAGGCGGCTGGGCCGCCGCAGGTTTATCGACAAGCTGCCGAACAACTGGGCGCATATCGCCTTCATTCACCTGATCCTGCCGAACGCGACCATCATCGACGCCCGCCGTCACCCGATGGCCTGCGGCTTCTCCAATTTCAAGCAGCACTATGCGCGCGGCCAGGCCTTCAGCTACAGCCTGGACGGCATGGGCTGCTACTATGCCGACTATGTGCGGCTGCTGACGCATATCGACGCCGTTTTGCCAGGGCGCGTACATCGCGTTTTTCATGAGCGCCTGCTCGACGCCCCCGACGCCGAGGTGCGGGCTCTGCTGACGGCATGCGGCCTCGACTTTGAAGACGCGTGTCTGCGCTTTTACGAAACCGAGCGCGTCGTGCGTACGCCGTCCTCCGAACAGGTGCGCCGCCCCTTAAATCGCGACGGCGCCGATGTCTGGCGCGACTATGCGCCCTGGCTCGAAGACCTGGCGACGGCGCTGGGACCGGCCCTGGACGCCTATCCGTACGCCTGATAAGGCTTACCTTACGGAAATGGTTGCGGGCGTGACATTTGCGACACATTTGTGATCGCAATTTTGCAGTGCAAACTTAGACGATTGACGAAAGAACAAAGCTATCCCCAACCTGCGCGATATCCTGCCGCTGGGGGCTTCCTATGACGACTCGCCGTTCTCTGACCGCAACCCTGATGACCAGCTCGATGCTGGCCGCCCTGCCGATGATCCTGCCGCTGGCGGCGCACGCCCAGGCCTCGCAGACCGTCTCTTCTGGCAAAGACGACACCGGAATCGAGGTCATCGTCACCGCCACCAAGCGCGCGACCAAACTTCAGGACACGCCGATCAGCATCGAGGTTTTGTCGACCAAAAAACTCGACGAACTGAACGTCGCCAGTTTCAACGACTATGTCGCCCTTCTGCCCAGCGTCACCTTCCAGAACACGCCCTATCAGGGCAGCAACGTCTATTTCCGCGGCGTGGCGTCCGGCGGCGACGGCAACCATTCCGGGCCACAGCCCAGCGTCGGCATCTATCTCGACGAAGAGCCGGTCACGACCATCGGCGGGCCGCTCGACGTGCATATCTATGACATGGCGCGCATCGAATCGCTGGCCGGGCCGCAGGGCACGCTCTACGGCGCCTCGTCGGAGGCTGGCACCATCCGTCTGATCACCAACAAGCCGGACACAGGCGGCTATTACGGGCGGATCGACGTCGACGCCAATACGGTCGATCACGGCGGCCAGGGCGGCAAGCTGGAGGGCATGATCAACATCCCGTTCAGCGACAAGGTCGCGCTGCGCGTCGTCGGCTGGGAGCAGCATAATGCGGGCTTTATCGACAATATCGCCGGAACCCGCAGCTTCCTGCCCACAGGCAGCGGAATTACGGTCGATAACGCGCCCTATGTGAAAAACAATTACAACACCTCCGAAATCGAGGGCGCGCGCGCCGCGCTCAAGGTCGATCTCGACGAGAACTGGACCGTGACCGGCTCGGTCATCGGCCAGGCGACCCATGCCAAGGGCAGCGCCGGTTACGACCCCAATGTCGGCGATCTGGAGGTGCAGCACTTCCTGCCTGAATACAATCACGACCGCTTCATTCAGGCGGCCCTGACCGTGCAGGGCAAGATCGGCAATTTCGACCTGACCTATGCGGGCGCGGCGATGAAGCGCACTATCGACAGCGCCGCCGACTATACGGATTACGCCGAAGCCTATGATCGCATGTATGAGAGCGTCGGC
>DATMTF010000076.1:0-4727 GCA_035565015.1 Asticcacaulis sp.
TCAGCGATAGCGGTAGAGCCGCAAACGCAGGATCCAGGTCTGATCGGGCGGGATCTGCAATTGCCGCCCCTGATGGATCTCATCGCCGTTCAGCCAGCGGCCTTCAACAAATTTCCTGATTTCAAAACGGCCCTCGACCACCTGCTCTATGCCGATCTGATCCTTCCCGTTGGGATCGCTGAATCTGAGCGTAATCCCGGTCCCCGCGACGATAAATTCGTTCTTGCCGGTCTGGATGATCATGCCGCCATGTTGTGCGGCGATCTGTTTGTCTTTGGCGACCCAAGGATAGACCATATTGGCGCTGAAGCGGACGCCGCCCAGTTCGAAGACCTGCGGCGTCTCGTCGACGGTTCCGTCATAAGCGACCGGGGCGCGAAAGCCGCGCATCAGGTCTTTGCCCTGACTTTGCAAAATCAGCGGCGTCAAATTGCGTAAGGCCGCGTAGGTTGCGATGATCGGATCATCATTGGGCAGGTTTTCAATTGAAAACGGCGAAAAGCTCATCGCATCGAGCTGACCAAAAGCGTACCAGGCATTGCCGGGCGCCTGAATAAAGCCTGCCTGATTGGATTCCGGCGTCAAAAACGGATTGTCGGAGCGCTTGAACTGGTCGGCCCATTTGATGAAATCCGGGAAATAGTGATCGATGCCGATGATGTCGATGGCAGGCCCGCCCGCCTTCCAGACATCGAACAGATGCGGCAGGGGCCCGGCGCTCGGATAGTCTCCGGGCGCCTTGCCGGGACGGTTGAGCGCGACATTGACGTACATGGGCAGGTCATAGGCCGCCTTGCCCGCGCGCGCTATGGCGTCGGCGTAGCGGGCGAAATACCAGGCCTGAAACACCTCCTGCCCGGCGGGATCGGAGCCGAAGACATCGCTCCAGCTACCGGTTTCGCGATAGCCATGCGTCGTCCAGAGCTGCGTCAGTTCCGGGCGCAGACTGGCCTCATGCGTCTTCATGTAGGCGATCAGTTCCGGCGCGACCGGGCCGTTCCATGCCGCGTTCGCCGCTGCGCTGTGGTCGCGCGCGCACGGCAGCATGCCAATCTCGTTTTCGACCTGCATCATCATGACGGTGTGACCTAGATCCGTCGCCTTCAGGTGCGTCATTAGCGCAGCAAAAGCGTCTCTGTCGGCTTTGAGCGTATCGGGATCGAACGGCGAGAGAATATCCTGCGCCACGTCCTTCTCATCGCGGGCGCGGCTATAGGTTTTCCAATCGTGTTTGACCCATGCAGGCGCATAGGTCGACATCGAATTTTTCCAGGCGCCGAACCACAAAAGCACCAGATGCGTCTTATGCGCCCTGGCCTGCGCGATGTCGGCGTCGATGACCGAAAAATCGAAACGCCCTTTCTCCGGTTCGATCTGATCCCATTCCACCGGCATGAACAGGGTGTTGAGGCCGATTGCGTCCAGTTTGGACCATTGCCTGTCCATATAGGCCGGATCGGACGCGGTCGAATTGCCCAATTCGCCGCCGAGCATCAGGAACGGGTGATCGTCGACGACCAATTGCGTCGCCGATCCCTGCATCGCCAGATGCGGCGGCTCGGAGGCTAAGACAGGCCCCGCCATAACAGCCACGGCTAGACTTATGATTAACCATGGGCGCATGGCCGAACTCCGGGTGATAAAAAGACGGCGACACGCCAGGAGGACGCGCCGCCGTAGTCTAACGCAAAAAAGCCAGCTTGCGTCGGGGAGAGAAAAAATGCGACGGCGGGCAGGAAGGCCCCCGCCGTCGCAACGGCTGGGCCTAGTACTGAGCACGCCAGCCGATATAGATGGTCGAGCCTGGGTTGTTGTAGCTGTAGGGTATGTTCTTCAGGGTATAGTAGTTGCGATAGCCCTGCTTATCGAGATTGACCGCATCGAGCGTTATGCTCTGGTCAAGCCCATAGAGCTTGAACTTATACGCAGCCGACAGATCGATCTGGTGGCGTTCGGCGCTGTACCAGTTGTAGGCCATATTGTTGGCCGACGGCATGATGCCGATCGGCGTGCGACTGACATCGGCATAGGAAGCGTGCACCGAGAACGGACCCTTTTCATAATAGGCGGTCACGTTGTAGGTATCATCCGGAATGCCGAGCGCCAGCGCGATATTGTTATAGCTGAAGTGCGTATAGTTGACGCTGTAGCCGAGGCCGTTCAGCACGAAATCGAGCGGCTGCACCCACATGAATTCCTCGCCGGTCAGCTTGAGCTTGGTGCTGGCGTTCACCGGTTGGCTCAGGTTGATGTTAAAGTTGTTGAGCAGGCTCGGATTGGCGGTGATGGCCGCAACCGTCGTTCCCAGTTGCGTGGCGATGGCGGTCTGCTGTTGCGCCGTGGTGTCCGTATAGTTCACGCCCAGCGAGTTGAACGGCACAATGGTGGTGACATTGGTCGTGTAATTGCTGATTTCCTTCTGGAAGAAAGTCAGCCCGACATAGCCCGCGCCGCCCGTGTAATACTCGCCGCCAATATCGAAATTGTTGGAGTAGTAGGGCTTGAGCGCCGGATTGCCCGACGACGCATTCTGTCCGCCCGGATCGGAGTAGTTGAGCTGGGAGGTCATCTGCGACGGATTGGCGCGCGTCATGGTCTTTGAGGCGGCGACGCGCAGGTTCAGCTTGTCGGTGAGGCTGGCGACCGCGTTGAACGACGGCAGCATGTCGTGGTACTTGTGCTCGGTCGTGAGATAGATGATCTGGCCATTGACGCTTGACGGCGAGGTCACCATCTGGTCGGTTTGCTGGTAACGAAGGCCGAAGTTCGACTTCACCGGTATGTTGAACAAGGAACCGTCATAGTAGGCTACGCCAAAGGCGTTATCGATCTTCTCCTTGATGAAGCCGGCGCCGGCGCCGTTATAGGTCGTGCCGGTCGTGATCGCGCCGTCGGCGTTCAGATAAGCATCGTAACTGGTCGCCTGTTCGATCTTGGCGAAGTTCGGCTCAATGAAGCTGGTGTAGCCCGTGCCGGACACGCCGCTCATCATGTTCTTGACAGTCATGGGAACCAGATACTGGCCAAGGGCCGAATCCGGGATCGCCGCCTTGAAGGCGTTCGAATACGCGGTCGAATTATCGTGAACGTCGATGCTGCGGACGTAAGAATCGTACGCAATGCCCGCCTTCAGGCGCCACTGGCCCAATTCCTTGGTCAGGTTGGTGTGGAAGGAATGCGCATCGACATAGCGCTTATCGCGCTGCAGCAGCACCTGGAAGGTGCGCCAGCCGAGGTTCGGATCGTTCAGATTGACATTGGGATTGATGGTCGGAATGTCATTGCCGCCGTCATTCTTGTAATCGACCGTGATATTGGTGTTGGCGGGCGTCGTGAACTTCAGGAAGGTGACGTCGCGCTCATAGGTCGAATGGGTATAGGCCAGCTCTGCATCCCAGGTCAGGGTGTCGGTCAGCTTCCAGTTCATGCCCGTATTGAAGCTGGCTATGCCGGTGTCGTCGACATAATGGTTGGTTTCCGACAGGAAGGCCGAATTGGCGAAGGTGCCGGACGTTACGACATTGTTGGAGTCCACCTGCATATTGAGGGGGATCATGCCGCCATTATAGCCGTCATTGGCGCCGGTGGAGCGGATCACCCACATCATGTCGGTGCGCAGCGCGTCGCGTTCGGCCTTGCCGCCGAAAATGTCGAAAGTGAAGCGCAAATCGTCGCTCGGACGATATTCCATGGAGATCACGCCGACATTCTGCTTGGAATCGCCGTCGAGCAGATAGTTGCGACCGAGGCGCGGCAAGACGGCGCTCTTGAGCTGCGTCTCGGTCAGGCCGGGATTGAGGGCCAGAAGGTCGGACTCGCTTAAGGTCGTTCCCGGCGTTAGGCCATTGCCCGTGTACGGATAGACGGTGTTGGAGAATTTAAACCCGTTGGATCCGCCGATATTGACCGGATTGCCGCTGGAATCGAAGCTCAGGCTCGGATCGCAACCGGTGCAGAAGTTGGAGAGGTTCGGATCGGTCCAGCCGATCGTCTCAAAGCCGTCGGAGAAGACCTTCTTCTTTGACGACACGAAACCCGCCAGAATGCCGAACTTGTCCCAGGTCTTGGAGGCGACCGCCGAAAAGCGCGGGGAGTAGTCGCGCGCATTGGTGTTGTAGCTGCCTTGCAAGGACAAGGACAGGTGCGCGCCCTTGCGGTCGAACGGACGGGCGTTTTGCAGGTTCACCGTACCCGCGATGCCGCCTTCCATGGTGTCGGCGCTGGGCGTTTTCGACACGTCGACGCGATTGAACAGCTCGGTCGGGAACATATCCAGATCAACCTGGCGGTTGGGCGAGGACGAACCGGTGAAGCCGAAGTCGGAGGCGACCGCGACGCGGTTGTCGTTCATGGTGACGAGCGTAAAGCTGGAGGGCAGGGCGCGCACCGAGATCTGCGTGCCGTCGCCGGTCAGGGCGTCGCGCTGCACCACCATGCCGGGGACGCGCTGCATGGCCTCGGCCATGTTCAGGTCCGGGAACTTGCCCATGTCTTCGGCGAAGATGGATTCGGTGAAATTGGTGGCGTTCTTCTTGGCCTTGGTCGCATTTTGCAGCGAGGCGCGATAACCGGTGACGACCACGACGGTGGAATCGTCCTTTTTCGCGGTGTCGCTGTTGGCGTCCTGAGCCTGAGCGCTGAGCGCGAAACCGGCGCCCAGCGCAGCCGCGCCGAGCATGGTTGCGCCAAGCAGAATCGTCTTGAGCGCGCTGCCGAGCCCCGTCTTG
>DATMTF010000077.1:0-2780 GCA_035565015.1 Asticcacaulis sp.
ACCGCCAGCGCCTCGGAGGCTTCGCGCACGGTTTCGCAATGGATGTAATGCCAGCCGTGCGCCTCCAGCATGCGCCCGATGATCTGGGCCTGCGTGGCGCTGTCTTCCAGAATGAGGGCGGTCAGGTCCATGAAATTCCGGTCGCGGGTGGTCGGTCGCGCAAGAGGCTAAGCCCCATTCGATTAAGGCCGGGTTTATGGCGGCCTTATTTTTTGCCGCCGCGCTGTCATTTTTTGCGCAACTGCGATATGGGACGGCCAAAAAGCCTGCCGCCACATACCCGAAAAGGTCCGATCCCATGTTGCAAGCCTATCGCGAACACGTCGCCGAGCGCGCCGCCCTCGGCATCCCGCCCCTGCCGCTGAGCGCCCAGCAGACCGCCGAGGTCATCGAGCTGATCAAAAGTCCGCCCGTCGGCGAAGAGGCGTTTTTGCTCGATCTGATCACGCACCGCGTGCCGCCCGGCGTCGATGACGCGGCGCAGGTCAAGGCCTCCTTCCTGTCGGCGGTCGCGCACGGCGATTTTACTGTGGCGCTGATCAGCCGCGAAAAGGCGACCGGGCTTTTGGGAACCATGCTTGGCGGCTATAATGTCAAGCCTTTGATCGACCTGCTGGCCGATCCGGTCGTGGGCAAAGTCGCCGCCGAGGCGCTGAAGAAGACGCTTCTGATGTTCGACTTCTTCCACGATGTCGCCGAACTGGCCAAGGCGGGTAATGCAAACGCCAAGGACGTGATCCGGTCCTGGGCCGAGGCCGAATGGTTCACCTCGCGCCCGGAAGTTGCGCAAAAGATCACCGTCACCGTGTTCAAGGTGACCGGCGAGACCAATACCGACGACCTGTCGCCCGCCCCCGACGCCTGGTCGCGACCGGACATTCCGCTGCACTATCTGGCCATGCTGAAGAATGCCCGCCCTGGCATTACGCCGGAGGAAGACGGCAAGCGCGGCCCGATCCAGTTCATCGAAGACCTGAAAAAGAAGGGCCACCTCGTCGCCTATGTCGGCGATGTGGTCGGCACCGGCTCGTCGCGCAAATCGGCGACCAATTCGGTCATCTGGGCGACCGGCGCGGACATTCCCTTCGTGCCGAACAAGCGTTTCGGCGGCGTGACCCTGGGCGGCAAGATCGCGCCGATCTTTTTCAACACTCAGGAAGATTCCGGCGCCCTGCCGATCGAGGTCGATGTCTCGGCGCTCGACATGGGCGACGTCATCGACATCTATCCTTATGAGGGCAAGGTCGAAAAGGATGGCGCGGTCGTCGCGGAGTTCGCGCTGAAAAGCCCGGTCCTGCTCGACGAGGTGCGCGCCGGGGGGCGCATCAATCTGATCGTCGGCCGCGGCCTGACGGCGCGGGCGCGCGAATTTTTGGGCCTGCCCGCTTCGGACATGTTCCGCCTGCCGGCCCAGCCCGCCGACACGGGCAAGGGATTTACGCTGGCGCAGAAGATGGTCGGTCGCGCCTGCGGCCTGCCCGAAGGTCAGGGCATCCGCCCCGGAACCTATTGCGAGCCGAAAATGACGACTGTGGGGTCGCAGGACACCACCGGTCCGATGACGCGCGATGAGCTGAAAGACCTGGCCTGCCTCGGCTTCTCGGCGGACCTGGTCATGCAGTCCTTCTGCCACACCGCCGCCTATCCGAAGCCCGTCGATGTCAAGACGCACCGCGAACTGCCCGCCTTTATCGCCAATCGCGGCGGCGTGTCGCTTCGCCCCGGCGACGGCGTGATCCATTCGTGGCTCAACCGCCTGCTGCTGCCCGATACGGTCGGCACGGGCGGCGATTCGCACACCCGCTTCCCGATCGGGATTTCGTTCCCGGCGGGCTCCGGCCTCGTCGCCTTCGCGGCGGCCACCGGCGTCATGCCGCTCGACATGCCCGAATCCGTGCTGGTGCGCTTCACCGGCGCCTTGCAGCCGGGTGTCACCCTGCGCGATCTGGTCCACGCCATTCCTTACTATGCGATCCAGCAGGGCCTCCTGACCGTCGCCAAGGCGGGCAAGGTCAATATCTTCTCCGGCCGCGTGCTGGAGATCGAGGGCCTGCCAGACCTCAAGGTCGAACAGGCGTTCGAGCTGACCGACGCCTCCGCCGAGCGCTCGGCGGCGGGCTGCACGGTCAAGCTCAATAAGGAGCCGATCATCGAGTACATGACCTCGAACATCGTGCTGATGAAGAATATGATCGCCGACGGCTATCAGGATGCGCGCACGCTGTCGCGCCGCATTCAGGCGATGGAGGCGTGGCTGGCCGATCCGAAGCTGCTGGAGGCCGACAAGGACGCCGATTACGCCGCCGTCATCGAGATCAATCTCGATGAGGTCAAGGAGCCGATCCTGTGCGCGCCGAACGACCCGGACGACGCGCGCCTTTTGTCGGACGTCGCTGGTACGGCGATTGACGAGGTGTTTATCGGCTCGTGCATGACCAATATCGGCCATTTCCGCGCCGCCTCGCTGCTGCTCAAGGACAAGAAGGACATTCCGACCCGTCTGTGGGTGGCGCCGCCGACCAAGATGGACGCGGCGGAACTGAGCAGGGAAGGCCATTACAACACGCTGGGCGGCGCAGGCGCGCGCATGGAAATGCCGGGCTGCTCCCTGTGCATGGGCAATCAGGCGCAGGTGCGCGAAGGCGCCACCGTCGTCTCGACCTCGACGCGCAACTTCCCCAATCGTCTGGGCAAGAATTCCAACGTCTTCCTCGCCTCGGCGGAGCTGGCGGCCATCGCCTCCAAGCTGGGCCGCATCCCGACTCTGGCCGAATATCAGT
>DATMTF010000078.1:0-4165 GCA_035565015.1 Asticcacaulis sp.
GATGGAAAATTAAGCTGCCAGCTCTATCAGCGCTCGGCGGACATCTTTCTGGGCGTGCCATTCAACATCGCCTCTTATGCGCTTTTGACCCATATGGTCGCGCAGGCGACGGGTTTGGAGGTCGGAGATTTCGTCCATACCTTTGGCGATGTGCATCTCTATTCCAATCATGTCGAGCAAGCGAAGACACAGCTTGGGCGCACGCCCCACCCCTTCTCGACGCTAAAACTGGCTCCAAAAACTGACTTATTTGACTTTGAATTCGAAGACATCGCGATTGAAAATTACCATTCACACGGTGTCTTGAAAGCGCCTGTAGCCGTCTGATGGCGCGTCCTAAGCTGGTCCTCGTCGCCGCCGTCAGCGAAAACGGCGTGATCGGCCGCCATGAGGCCCTGCCCTGGCATATCCGCTCGGACCTGAAAAACTTCAAGGCGATTACCCAGTTCAAGCCGATCATCATGGGCTCGAATACCTGGGATTCGCTGTCGAAAAAGCCGCTGCCGGGACGGCTGAACCTCGTCCTGTCGCGCGATCCGAAATTCGAGGCCGAGGGCGGCATTGTCTGCACGACCCTGATGGAGGCGCTCGATATCGCGCACGAGCATGCCGAGGATGACGGCGCTGACGAAATCTGCGTGATCGGCGGAGCGAATGTCTATGAGCAGACCCTGCCGAAGGCCGACCGGCTCTATGTCACCCACGTCCATGCCGAGGTCGAAGGCGACACGCATTTCCCCACCATCGACCCGGCGGTCTGGAAGGTGGTGCGTGAGGAAGACTTTGAAAAAGGCGAAGGCGATGATTACGCCTTCACCGTCAGGGTTTGCGAGCGGGTTTAAGCGGCTCTCCCTCCACAGTAAACGGGGGAGGATATTTAAACCAGACTGCCGAGCAGGCTGCGCTCGAAGCCATTGGCTTCGGTCAGGCGGCCTTCGCGGGCCTTTTTGACCCATTCCGGATCGGCCAGCAGGGCGCGGCCGACGGCGACCAGATCGAACTCGCCCGCATCGAGGCGCTTCAGCAGGGCGTTGATGTCGGTCGGGCTCGATTTTTCACCGCCAAAGGCCGCGATGAATTCGCCCGATAAGCCGACGCTGCCGACCGTGATCGTCGGGACGCCGGTGATCTTCTTGGCCCAGCCTGCGAAGTTCAGCTCGGAGCCCTCGAACTCCGGCTCCCAGAAGCGGCGCTGCGAGCAGTGCAGCATATCGACGCCCGCATCGACCAATGGGTTGAGCCATTGCTCCATCTCGTCCGGCGTCTTCGCGACCTTCGCGTCATAGACCGGCGACTTGAACTGCGACAGGCGCATAATGATCGGAAAGTCCGGCCCGACCGCCGCGCGCGCCGCCTTCAGCACCTCAACGGCGAAGCGCGTGCGCTCGCCAACCGTTGCGCCGCCCCATTTATCCGACCGCTTGTTCGTGCCGTCCCAGAAGAATTCGTCGATCAGATAGCCGTGCGCGCCATGCAACTCGATGGCGTCGAAGCCGATCCGCTTAGCGTCGCCCGCCGCGCGCCCGAAGGCGGCGATGGCGTCGGCGATGTCGGATTCCGTCATCGGCTCGGCGATCTTCTCGCCCTTGATTGTCAGGCCCGACGGCGAATCGAGCGGCGTCGGCGCATAGCCGCCCTGCCCCGCCACAATGCCGGTATGCCAGATCTGCGGCGCGATCCTGCCGCCCTTGGCGTGGACGGCCTCAACAACCTTCGCCCAGCCGTTCAACGCCTCGCCATAGATGTTCGGTATATTGGCTTCGTTCTTGGAGGCCGGACGTTCGATCACCGTGCCTTCGGTCAGGATCAGGCCGACGCCGTTTTCCGCCCGGCGCTCATAATAGGCCGCGACCTTCGCGTCCGGCACACCGCCCGGCGACATGTTGCGCGTCATCGGGGCCATGACCACGCGGTTGGGCAGGGTCAGCGACTTCAGGGAAAATGGCGAAAACAAAGTGTCCAGCGACATGACGGCTCCTTGGCAGAAAACGTATCCGTCGCTGATATGGTTTCAGATTATAGCGCCGCAACCGCTCGACGAAAAAAGAATGGCGTTATGCTGTCAAGGCGTCCCGCACCCTTTGCGCCATCGCCCGGAACCGCTGCGCCAGGTCACTGTCCGGTTGAAGCGCCGTCAAGGGCTGACCCGTATCGCAGCCCGCGCGCAAGGCCGGGTCGAGCGGAATCTCGCCAAGGAAGGGCGCCTCAAGCGCCTGCGCCATCGCCTTGGCGCCGCCACGCCCGAACACCTCCATTTCGGAGCCGTCCGGCAGGACGAGGAATGCCATATTTTCGACCACGCCCAGCACGCGCACGCCGGTCTTGCCAAACAGGGTGACGGCCCGCCTTGCATCGGCCAGCGCCATTTCCTGCGGCGTCGACACCACCACCGCGCCGTCGATCAGCGTCTTCTGCGTCAGGGTCAGTTGCACATCGCCCGTCCCCGGCGGCAGATCGACCACCAGCACGTCGAGCGGTTCTTCCGCCGTGCCCCAGCGCGTCTGGGTCAGCAACTGCGTCAGGGCCTGCGACGCCATCGGCCCGCGCCAGATCATGGCCTGCGCCGGATCGACAAGGAAGCCGACCGAATTGACCTTCAGGCCGTGCGCTTCGGGCGGAACCATCAGCTTGTCAGCCCCGAACTGCGGCGGCTGATGAAGGCCCAGCATTACGGGAACGGACGGGCCATAAATATCGGCGTCGAGCAGGCCGACGCGCAGACCCAGTTGCGACAGGCCAATCGCCAGAGCCAGCGACACGCTCGACTTGCCGACCCCGCCCTTGCCGGAACCGACGACAATCACATGCCTGACATGGTTGGGCCGCGCTGTCGCGACCGGCGCCTTGGGCTTGCCGTCCTCAACCGCGCGTTCGGACAGGCGCGCCGAGGGGCCTTTGGGCGCATCCGGCGCGGCCATCTCGGCGGTCAGCACCACCTGCACCTTGGCGACCTGCGGAAAGGCCGCCTTGAGCGCCTTTTCCGCCGCCAGTCGCACCGGACCATATGGCGTGACCTGATCCTGCGGAACCTCCAGCATGAAGCCGACGCGCTCCGGGCGTGCGATCAGCGCCTTGACCATACCCGCATCGGCCAGCCCCTTGCCGGTCATAGGATCGACAATTCCGTTCAAGACGGTCAGCACCTGATCGGGCGATATATCGGCAGGCATGGACGAACCTTTGCGCTATCTTTAAAAGCGGCCCTGACATAGGCCCATAGTTTGCGTATTTAAAGCCCTAAATGACCCCGACCGACGCCCCTCTTTATCTGCTGGCCGGTCCGACCGCTTCAGGCAAGTCGGCCAGGGCGCTCGACTGGGCGGCGCGCACCGGTGGCGTGATCCTCAACGCCGATTCCATGCAATTGTATCAGGACGTTCCGATTCTGACCGCACGTCCGTCGCGTGAGGACGAAACGCAGGCTCCGCATGTCCTCTACGGGTTTCTGGACGCGCAAACCCTGTGGTCCGCCGGCGAATGGCTGCGCGCCGCGCGGCCCTTTATCGCACAGGCGCTGAATGGCGGGCCGAAGCTATGCGTCGTCGGCGGCACGGGTCTTTATTTCAATGCTCTGGCGCATGGGCTGGCCGAAATTCCTGAGATCGACGACGCGGCTCGTGAGAAGGCCCGCAGCGATTATGAGCGGCTGGGCGAGGCGGCGTTTCGCGACCAGTTGCGACAGCACGACCAGAAGGCCGAGGCGCGCATCCTGCCCAATGACCGGCAAAGGCTGACGCGCGCTTATGAGGTCTATCTGCAAAGCGGGGTCAGTTTGAGCGAATGGCAGGCGCGAACACGTCCGGAAGTTCCGCAAGACAGCTATGTGATGGAGATTTTGAACCCGCCCCGCGCAGAGCTTTACGCCCGCTGCGATCGGCGCCTGCAACTCATGCTCGACCACGACGCGCTCGATGAGGTTCGCGGTCTGATGGAACAAGGCCTTTCGCACGACTGGCCAATCATGCGCGTACTGGGCCTGAGCGAATTCGCCGCTCATCTGCGCGGCGAGTTGACGCTGGACGCCGCGCTCGATCTGGCGCGCCAGAAGACGCGCAACTACGCCAAGCGCCAGACGACCTGGTTCCGCAACCAGTTCTGACCTTACGTCTTCACTTGCAAACAAAGCTTGCTGACGCTAGCGTTGCAGCGACTGGGGGAGCTTACC
>DATMTF010000079.1:0-10295 GCA_035565015.1 Asticcacaulis sp.
CAGAAATCCCGACGTCGTAAACGACCACGAAAATCCAGAAGAATGTGGAGCAAAGGCTACATCTCTCCGCCGAAACGCTCGGCCCATTCGACGATCTGCGTGTCCTCAATCTTGCGGAACAGCACCTCGCCGGAGGCGACCCCCTGCCCCGGCGCCAGCCGGTTCAGTTCGGCGCGACCGTCTGCGCTCGGCCAGCCCAGCGGCAGCTCGGCGCCGACGCATTCGGCGATGCGCGAGGCCGTGAATGGGATCAACGGCTGCGCCAGCGCCGCGTAGAGGCGCACCAGGTTGAGGCCGTGGCGCACAATCACGCCTGCGCGCGTCACATCGGTCTTAAAGACGGTCCACGGCGCGGCTTCCTGAAGGTACTCGTTGCCCAGCACCCAGATGCGGCGCACGGCCTGCGCGGCCTTGCGCATCTCCATCGCGTCGAAGGCGTCTGTCGCCTCGGTCAATAGGGCCGACAGGTCGTCATAGAGCTTCTCTTCCAGCGGCCCCGCCTCGCCGCCTTCAGGAACGCGGCCCTCGAACTTCGATTCGGTGAACTTGACGATCCGGTTGACGAAATTGCCCAGAACATCGGCCAGATCCTTGTTGACCGTCGCCTGGAACTGCTCCCAGGTGAAGGATGAGTCCGAGCTTTCCGGCGAATTGGCGATCAGATACCAGCGCCAGTAATCGGCGGGCAGAAGCTCAAGCGCCTGATCCATGAAGACGCCGCGGTTCATCGAGGTCGAGAACTTGCCGCCGTACCAGTTCAGCCAGTTGAACGCCTTCAGCGTATCGACCATCTTCCACGGCTCGCCAGAACCCAGAATGGTCGCCGGGAAGCTGACCGTGTGGAAGGCGACATTGTCTTTTCCCATGAATTCGACATAGCGGACATCGTCCGCGCCCGCATCCAGCCGCCACCAGCGCTTCCAGCCTTCCGGATCGCCTGAAGCGTCGAACAATTCGCGCGTCGCGGCGATATATTCGATCGGCGCATCGAACCAGACGTAGAAAACCTTGTTTTCAAAACCCGGACGCGGCTGACCATCCTTCGCCACCGGCACGCCCCATTTCAGGTCGCGCGTAATCCCCCTGTCGATCAAACCCTCATCGAGATGCTTGTTGGCGATCGACAGGGCCAGGGCGGGCCAGTCGTGGTGCGACGCGATCCAATCGCGCAAACGCTCCTCGACCTTGGTTTGCAGTAGATAGAGATGCTTGGTGTCGCGCACTTCGAGATTGCGCGAACCCGACACCGCCGAATAGGGATTGATCAGATCGGTCGGGTCCAGCAGCCGCCCGCAATTATCGCACTGGTCGCCGCGCGCCTTGTCGTAGCCGCAGTGCGGGCATGTGCCTTCGACATAGCGATCCGGCAGGAAGCGCCCGTCGTCGATGGAATAGACCATCTTGTCGGTGCGCTCCTCGATCAGGCCGTTGCGGTCCAGCGCCTCGCAAAAGGCTTGGGTCAGTTCGCGGTTCTGAGGCGAGGACGACCGCCCGAACCAGTCGTAAGACAGACCGAACGCCTCGCCCGCCTTCTTCTGAATCTCGTGCTGTTCGTCGCAATAGGTCCGCACATCCTGACCGGCCTTGGCGGCGGCCAGTTCAGCGGGCGTGCCATGCTCATCGGTCGCGCAGATATAAAGCACCTCATGCCCCCGCGCGCGCTGAAACCGCGCATAGACATCGGCAGGCAGCATCGACCCGGCCAGATTGCCGAGATGCTTGATGCCGTTGATGTAGGGCAAGGCGGAGGTAATCAGAATGCGGGACATGAAGTTTTCGGCTCTCTAATGGGGAGATGGCGGTCGTCATAAACCAATTTTGGCGACGCAGGCCACAATTTCGTTGTTGCGCCAACAAAAAACAATGGCCGGGGATATGGACAAGCCGAATGCGCATCGGCATAAGGAGCGCCTTCGCAAGCGAAGGGCCGGTTTAGCTCAGTTGGTAGAGCAGTTGTTTTGTAAACATCAGGTCGCGGGTTCGAATCCTGCAACCGGCACCACTCCGCGGCCCTGGACCAGGCGCCCCTCAAGCTGGCGAAGCCATCCCGACCGTATCAGTCCTTGATCTGAACCGTCTGGTGGATCTCCAGCGGCGCGCTTTGCACCTGGACGCCCGTGTCGGGTTGGCCAGATCCCACGCTGATCGTGTAGTCGCCCGGCGTCAGTTGTCGTACGCCATCGCGCGTCACAAAGCTCAGATCTCGCGGCGATAAGGTGAAACGGATTGTGCGGCTTTCGCCTGGCTTGAGCGAGATACGCGTAAAACCGCGCAACGCCAGGCGCGGCGCCCCATCGAAGGCGGGCGGCGTCAGATACAGTTCAGCCACATCCTCGCCTGGGCGCGCGCCGGCGTTGGTGACATCGGTAGTGACCGTGACGCCGTTCTCGACCACGCCGCTCACCGGCTCGATTTTCAGCGGACCGTAAGCGAATGAGGTATAGCTCAGACCGTAACCAAACGGATAAACCGGCTTGCCGGCATAGTAACGATAAGTGCGGCCCTTCATGCTGTAGTCATCGAACGGCGGCAGATCCCTGACGCTTTCATAAAAGGTCAGCGGCAGACGCCCGCCCGGATCGGCTGCGCCCGCCAGCACCTTGCCGACAGCCAGACCGCCGGACTGGCCCGGATACCACGCTTCGACAATGGCTGCGGCATTCGCCTTGGCCCAGGCCAGGTTGATCGCGCTGCCGTTCATCGTCACGACTACCAGCGGCTTGCCCAGAGCTTTCGCTTTTTGCAGCAATGCGACCTGATCGGCGGGCAGGTCGAGAGAGGTGCGGTCGCCGCCATCGAAACCATCGACATGCAGCTTGCTCTCCTCGCCTTCGAGGTCGGAGGTCAGGCCGACCACGGCCACGACCACATCGGCATCCTTCGCCGCAGCCGCCAGCTCCGCGTCGGGATCGCCGGCCACGCGCTGCCAGACGATCGAGGCGCCGAACGACCTTCCGCTGTCCATCTCGAAGCGAAGCGGACAAGGCTGGCCCTTTTTTAGCTGGACCTCGACCAGATTCACCGGATCGCCCCAGCTTGAATAGGTCTTGACGTCGATGACGGGCTTGCCGTCAACCTGCAGCGTTCCGACGACGCCCGACACGCCGACGCGATAAGTTCCATCCTCCGGCGCGACCAGTGCGCCGGTCCAGACGATTTTGTTGCGCTCTCTGACGCCTTTGAGCTGGTCCGCAGACGAGCCCAGCCCGGCCTCGACATGCACGGCGGCGGGTTTGGCGTCATAACCGGTCGCCTTGCCGTCCGGCCCGACGCCGGAAGCGTTATAATAGGCGGCCTGAAGACCAGGCTTGCCGTTCGGCGTCACGAAGGCCGAGGCCGGGATCGGATTGCCGTCGGTGATGGAAGGCGCGGCGGGCGCATAGGTGATCTTCGCGCCCGGCAAGGCCCGCCGCAGCCCCGCCAGCACGGAGACCGGCGGCGCGCTCTGCGGCGAGGAATAGTTGCCGCGCAGCACGCGCGTCGCATCGGCCAGCGGCCCGACCACGGCGATCTTCGCCTTCGCCTTGAAGGGCAGGACGCCGTCATTCTTCAGCAGCACCAGGCTTTCGATGGCGGCCTTGAGCGCCAGGGCCTGATGTTCAGGCGTATTGATGGCGCTGACCGGGACCGGCGCGTCGGTTCGCACGCCCGGCAGGTCGCCATTGCGATAGCGCGCCGAAAACAGCCGCACCAGAGCGCGGTCGATGTCGTTCATGCCGATCAGGCCGCGCTCATAGGCTTCCTTATAGCGCGCGCCGAGGCCCGGCGTGTCGGACAGGGTCTGGGTGTTGCATTCGTTATCCACGCCCGCCTTGAGCGCGACCGCGACCGCCTCCGCCGGATCGGCGGCATATTTGTGATGCTCGGATATATCGGTGACCGCATCGCAGTCGGACACCACATAGCCCTGAAACCCCCAGTCGCCGCGCAGATGGTCCTTGAGCAGGAGATCGTTGCCGCAGGCGGGCTGGCCGTCGACGCTGTTATAGGCGCACATGATCGAGCCGGCCTTCGCCTCGACAATGGCGGCGCGGAAGGCGGGCAGATAGGTGTCCTCGATATCGTGCGTCGAGACGAAGACATCGGCGACGTGGCGCGTCGGCTCCGGGCCTGAATGGACGGCGAAATGCTTGGGCGTGGAGATCACATACGGCAGGTCGGGATTCGGTCCCTGCATCCCTTCGACGAAGGCGACGCCCAGACGCGCGGTCAGGTACGGATCCTCGCCATAGGTCTCCTGCCCCCGCCCCCAGCGCGGATCGCGGAAGATGTTGATATTGGGCGACCAGGTGTCCAGCCCCGTCCCGATATGGCCGAGATGGCCGGTCTGGCGGCCCAGGGTGTGCAGGGCGCGCACTTCTGTGCTGATCGCGCCCGCGACATCGCCGACCAGCGGCGCGTCGAAGCTGGCGGCCAGCCCGATCGGCTCCGGAAAGTTGGTCGTCGGCAGCGGACCGAGGGCGCCATGTAAGGATTCGGTCCACCAGTTATAGGCCGGGATGTCGAGGCGCGGAATCGCCGGCGCGACATTGACCAACTGGCCAATCTTCTCGTCCAGCGTCATCTGCTTCACCAACGCACTGGCTTTGATGTCCGCCTCGTCGCGCACAGAAACGGTCTGCGCCGAAGCATGGGACATAGGCGTCGAGAGCAGGCAGGCCGCAAGGGCCAGCATTGAGCCGCCGGATTTCAGCATGGTTATCTTCCCTGTATTGAGGCGCTTTTTGATAGCGCTACCATTTGAATATCGTAAAACGCCTCCATGTAAAAGCGACTTTCGGCGGAGAACCGACGCCGTCGCCCCCAGCTTTTATCCGCATCTGAGTTCGCTCCGGCGGTTGGGGACTGTGGTTTCCTATCGTCTCTTTGCATTCGCCGCGCCTTCACAGGGCGCGATTTTATTTGACGGCGCGTAGCATGACCGGCGTTCACAACCTCGTGAGGATACGCCATGTTCAAGCTCACCCGTTCCCGTCTCATGACCACATCGGTTTGCGCCGCGCTCGCCGTCGGCGCCTTCAGCCTGTCGGCCTGTAACAAGTCCCAGCAGACGCAAACCAGCGACACCGCCAGCAGCGCCATGTCCGACGCGGGCGCCATGATGTCCGACACCGGCTCGATGATCGCCGACGCCGTGACGCCGGACACGCCGCAGGATTTCGTCAACAAGGCGGCGGTCGCCAACCAGTTTGAAATCGACGAAAGCCAGTTGGCGCTCAAGACATCCAAAAACGCCGACGTCCTGGCCTTCGCCAGGCGCATGGTCAAGGATCACACCAAGGCTGGCAAGGACATGGCCGCCGCCGTCGCCAAGTCCGGCGCGGTCACGGCGCCGTCCACGGCTCTTGACGACGCGCATCAGTCGAAGCTGGACGACCTGAAGACCAAGACCGGCAAGGATTTTGACGACGACTATATCAGCGACCAGAAGGACGCGCACAGCGAGGCCGTCAGCCTGTTCGACAATTACGCCAAAAACGGCGACGATCCGGCTTTGAAAGACTTCGCGGCCAGCACCTTGCCGACCCTGCAGGCGCACAAGGACGCCATCGACAAGATGTGACGCCAACGGGCGCGGCGAACGGACGCCGCGCCCGCGACCTTTCCTGCGACGAAATATCGCGCAAAATACCACATTGCCAGTTTATATATTTTGCGTTTCCCTGTGCAGACAGGAGACGCATCATGACGGCCATGACTTACCATCTGATCGACAACAACACCGGCGAGGAGGTGTTCGCTTCGGACGATTTCGCTTTCGTCGATCCTCCCGTTCCCAACCACATCATCCACGATGAGGTCTTGCGCGAGCGGTACGGCAGTCCCGCCATTGTCGACCGGGTGGAAAACCTGCCCGGCGGCGGGGTCAATGTCTATATCGACGGTTGGGAAGAGGTGACCAATCAGGATGCGATCGACACGGACCCGTCGTATCGCCGCTCCTGATCAACATCCGCGGATTCGTCTCCGCAACCGGCGCCCGGCCTTACACAACGATCCCGCCGCCGCCCGGCTTCGATGGCCTGCGCTCCGCCAGCTTATTGCGCAATTTCAGCACCGCCAGCCGCTTCAGTCCTTCCGGATCGTTGACCGGCCCGACCGCCATCGCCTCCTCGCCCGTCTCGGCGCAGGTCGCCGTGCATTTCAGATAGGCGCCGTTGCGTCGCAGTTCGATATAGACCTCGGCCATGCCGCCTACCCCCGTTCGCGCAGCAGCCTCGCCTTGTCGCGCTGCCAGTCGCGATTGGCTTCGGTTTCGCGCTTGTCGTGGACCTTCTTGCCCTTGGCCAGGGCGATCTCCAGCTTCACCATGCCCTTGTCGTTGAAATAGAGTTTCGTCGGCACGATGGTCATGCCTTCGCGCTGGATGGCGACGATGAAGCGGTGAATCTCTTTCCGGTGCAGCAGCAGCTTACGGATGCGGCGCGGCGCGTGGTTGAAGCGGTTGCCGTGGCCGTAGATCGGGATATCGGCGTTGATCAGGCACAGTTCGTCGCCCTCGACGCTGACATAGGATTCGGCGATGTTCGCCCGGCCCTGCCGCAGCGACTTCACCTCGGTCCCGGTCAGGGCGATGCCCGCCTCCAGATTATTCTCAAGGAAATAATCGAAGCGCGCCCGTCGGTTATCGGCGATGACTTTGTAATTGGATGGGGTTTCGGCCATGATCTTATCGTTGTCAGCCTTCCCATATAGGCAGGCTCCGGACGAATGTCACCCCAGCCCCGCTGCGGTCATGGCCTGATCGACCAGAGGCCGCACAGCGTCCGAACAGGCGACAATCGGCAGACGCACCTCGTCCGTACCCAGCCCCAACCGGCTCATCGCGTATTTGGTCGGCGACGGCGAGGCGTCGGCGAACAGAACCTTATGCAGCCGGATCAGCTTATCCTGCCAGCCCAGCGCCGTTGCCCACGCGTCCTGCTGCACAGCCTGATACAGCGCCACCATCGCGTCCGGCGCGACGTTCGAGGTCACCGAAATCACCCCATGCCCGCCATGCGCCATATAGCCGAGGAAGGTCGGATCGTCGCCGGAGATGAAGGAGAAGCCCGGTTCGATCTCGACGCGCAACTGGCTCATGCGGTCGAGCGCGCCGGTCGCGTCCTTGATGCCGACGATGTTGGGCAGCTTCGACAGGCGCACAATCGTCTCATTGCTCATGTCGATGACGGTGCGGCCCGGCACATTATACAGCAGAACCGGAATCTGAACTGCATCATTCAAAGCCTTGAAATGCTGATACAAACCTTCCTGAGACGGCTTGTTGTAATAGGGAACCACCACCAGCACGGCGTCGGCGCCGACCGCCTTGGCGTGCTGCGCCAGCTCCAGAGTCTCGGCGGTGTTGTTCGAGCCCGCGCCCGCAATCACCCGCACGCGCCCGGCGGCGGTTTCGACGCACAGTTTCACGATCGCCTTGTGTTCGTCCATGCTCAGGGTCGAGGTCTCGCCCGTCGTCCCGACCGGCACCAGCCCGTCAACGCCCGCCGCGATCTGGCGCTCGACCTGCGCTTTAAAAGCGTCGTAATCGACCTCGCCATTGCGGAAAGGCGTCACCAGGGCGGTAATGACTCCCTTGAACAGGGGAGCGGCAGTTGCGTCACTCATCGTATATCCGTGATCCAGAAACCGCGCCATAAAACGTGATGAAACAGCCGGAACTTGTGTCTTGGCCGCCGCATCCGGCGCAATCAATATGGAAATTAGCCTTAGGGCGACTGCGCTTTCGCCGCAATGGCTTTCTAAAAAGAAACTATCATCTATAGTCTTCGCACCGCGTCATGAAAGGATTCCCATGCCGTCCAGCCGCCGCCCCGTCAGTCCCTTCCACAACCTGCGTCGGCTGGGTCTGATCTGCGGCGCCTGCGCCCTGGCCCTGTCCGGGCCATCGCAAGCGCAGGACGAAGACGGCGGCAGTCCGAACAGCGGCCCGATACCTTACAATCAGCTCAGCGCAACGCCGGAACCGGTCGCCGTCCACGGCCCGACGCCCTTGTCGGCAAGCGATTCGGCCCTGCTGGAACAGGCGCTCCAGGCGGTGAAGTCGCGTGATTTCGCCGGCGCCGACGCGATGGCCGCCAACCTGACCGATCCGGTGGCGCGCAAGGTCGTCACCTGGACCATCATCAATAACAGCGTCGATACGGGCGGAATTTATTCGTTCGCCCGCCTCGACGCCGCCCGCCGCGACCTGTGGGGCTGGCCGCGCGCCAACAATCGCCAGATCGCCGCTGAAAAGATGATCGACTCAGCGGGCCTGACGCCGCAGCAGATCGCCGACTGGTTCAACGGCGCGCCGCCGCAAAGCCTGCCGGGCGCAACCGCGCTGATCAACGCCTATATCGCGCTGAACCGCCTCCCCGAAGCGCAGGCCCTGGCGAAATCATGGTGGCGCACGCAAGTGTTCGACGCCACCGGCGAGGCCAACTTCTATCAGGCCTTTTCGCGCTTTCTGACGCCGGACGACAGCGTCGCGCGCGTGAACTGCCTGATCCTCGATACGCAGAACGCTTCGTCACAGACGATCAGCGCGATCCTGCCCTATGTCGATGCGACCGCCGCCGCCGTCGCCAACGCCGCCATTGCCATGCGTTCCGGCGCCGCCAGCGCCGACGGCCTGTATCAGAGCGCATTAGCGCTCGATCCGCACAATAAGGTTCTGGCCTATGCCCGCGCCCGCTACCTGTCGTCCAAGGGGCTGGAGCCGCTCGGCTTCGGTTTGCTGGCCGATTTGCCGCCCGCCTCGATGTCGCCCGGCGCGGCGACGCAGATCTACCGCACGCGCCTCGTCTATTTCCGCGCCGCGCTCAAGGCGGGCGATTATCCCGCCGCCTATGACGCGATGAACAATGGCGGTTTCGACGGCGGCGAGCCGCAGGCCGAGGCCGACTTCTTCGCAGGCTGGATCGCGCTTCTGAAACTGAACCGCCCTGACGACGCGATCCAGCATTTTGAAGGCGTGGCGGCGGCGGGCACCTCGCCGATCACGCAGGGCCGCGCCGACTACTGGCTGGGCCGCGCCTACGAGGCCCGAAACCAGCCCGGCGACGCCCAGACCGCTCACGACTGGTACGTCAAGGGCAGTCAGTACATCTACGCCTTCTACGGCCAGATGGCCGCCGAAAAGGCGGGCGTGACGCAGATTTCGCTCGGCAAGGATCCGGTCCCTACGCCTGCCGACACGGCGCGCTTTGAAAGCCGCGACGAGGTCAAGGCCGCGCGCATGCTGGGCGCCATCGGCGAGATGGGCCTGTTCCGCGCCATCGTCCTCGACCTCGACACCGTGCTGCCCAATGCCGAGGAAGAGGCGCTGCTGGTCGACCTGACCGCGACCTACGATTCGCCGACCATCGCCATGAAGGTGGCGCGCATGTCGCTGCAACGCGGCTTTTACCTGCCCGAACGCGCCTTTCCGATCCGCGACGTGCCGAATGTTCCGGCCCCGGAAAAGGCCTATGTGCTGGCCATTACGCGCCAGGAATCGGGCTTTGACCCTTCCGTGCGTTCGGCGGCCAATGCGCGCGGCATGATGCAGTTGATCCCCTCGACCGCCCGCGCCGTGGCGAACCGGCTCGGCATCGGCTATTCCGAAAGCCAGCTTTACCAGCCCGACTACAATATGACGCTCGGCGCCTATCATCTGGGCGAACTGGTCAGCCGCATGGGCGGCTCCTACATCCTGGCCTCGGCGGGCTACAACGCCGGTCCCAGCCGCATGGGCCAGTGGGTCGCGCAGTGCGGCGATCCGCGCGGACAGGGCGCGGACGCCTTGTCCTTCATCGAGTGCATGCCGCTGACCGAGACGCGCAACTATATGATGCGCGTGACCGAAAACATGCGCGTCTATCGCGCCCGCCTGAACGGCGGAACCGCACCCCTGACCGCGACGGCGGACATAACCCAGGGGACGCCGGGAAGCTTCGGCGCCTTCGACGCCACGGATGTCGGCGACGGCTCCCTGCCCGACGGCCCGATGTCTTACGCTGACTATCAAAAGGCGCAGGCAGAGGACGCGGCCGCGGCCGCGGCCCTCGCCGCCACGCCCAAGGCCGCGCCTGTGCCGGAAAAGAGAACCGCTGCAAAGAAGACGACAAGCAAGAAAAAGACCTCTCCCCACGCGAAAAAGAGCGCCAGCAAGCACAAAAAGCGCCGCTAAGTCGTTTTGAACCACAGATGGACGCAGATGAACGCAGATAATGAATTTCTCGCTGCGCGGCTTTCCGCCGGCGAAGGCGGTAACATTCAGATCAATCTGCGTCCATCTGCGGATAGAAATTCTTAAACTTGGCGCC
>DATMTF010000080.1:0-8200 GCA_035565015.1 Asticcacaulis sp.
ATAGCGCTACCATGTTTCGCTGGAAACCATCCTTTTTCTTGCGGCGCACAAAGAAATGTCGCTAAGTCGTCGCCACAAAAATAACAACCGGCCACACCTGAAGACCTGTTCGTCGCCGGACATGACTCTGTTTGTTCTGGCGCCTTTTTGACGGCAGCGAACTCCGGTGTGGCGCGACCGCCTTGGGTAAACCGGAGTTACGCGAATGACCGACGCTGTCCTCGATCACGTCAGACGAGATGTCGCCTTGCTGGAGGCCAATCTGCACGAGGCCGTGCAGGAGTTCGGCCGGGCCGAAATCCTGACCAAGATCGAGGCGCTGAAAAACGACGATTTCGATTTCGGCTCATTGAGCGAATCCGAGGCGGCGCACGCCGCGCGCATCATGACCTGCGCCTCGGCGCTCAATGTCATCGCCGAAGATGTCGGCCAGCTCGGTCAGGTCGATACGTTTGAGGCCAGCGACGGCGAGATGCAGCCGATCAGTCTGGTCAACGCCGTGCGCTCGGTGCAGGGCGAGGGGGTGACGCCGGCGGAGATCGAGCAGATTCTCGACGGCATTCTGGCCTCGCCGGTCTTTACCGCCCACCCGACCGAGATGCGCCGCGCCAGTGTGGTCAACCGCGAATACGAGATCACCCAGCTTCTGCAGGCCTATGAAAAGGCGACCTCACCGGTGGAGAAGGCGTCGCTGGAGGAGGAGCTGTATCGCGCGGTCGCGCTTTTGTACAATACGCGCCTGCATCGTCCCGAACGCATCACCGTGATGGACGAGATCAACAATACGCTGAGCGCGGTCAATCGCTCGGTGCTGCCCGCCCTGTTGACGCTGTACGGCGAATGGGGCCGCGACATACCTTTGTCGGGTCCGCTGCCGAATGTGCTCAAGTTGGGCTCGTGGATCGGCGGCGACCGCGACGGCCATCCGCATGTCGACGACACCACGCTCAACTACGCCTTCAAGGAGCAGGCGCGGCTGATCTTCGCCTTCTATGCGCAGCAGCTCGACAAGCTGGACAGCGAACTGACCCTGTCGGAGGAGCTGTCGCCGGTGACGGACGGGGTGATCGAACTGGCGCGCAAGGCGCAGAGCGCCGACATCCACCGCGCCGACGAGCCGTATCGCCGCGCCATCGCTTGGATCAAGGCGCGTCTGGCCGCGACGCAGAACGTGCTGCTGGGCGTCGAGGAGCGCCGCAATGTCGCCGCCGCGCCGCATTATGAGCGCGTGCGCACCTTTATCCGCGATCTCAACACCCTGCGCGATTCTCTGGTCGCGCATGGCGGCAAGCGGTTGATCGGACGCACCTTGCGCACCCTGATCCAGTTGGCGCGTTCGTGCGGTTTCCATCTTCTGTCGCTCGATCTGCGCCAGAATTCCGACGTGCATGAACGTGTGATCGCCGAGCTGTACACCCATTCGCCCGACCTGGTGGACTATCTGTCCCTGTCGGAATCCGAGCGCATTTCGGTGCTGCTGGCCGAGCTGAAGAACGACCGCATTCTGCGCTGGGAGTTCGCCAATTACAGCGAGGAGACGCACCGCGAACTGCGCATCGTCGATGCGGCGGCGCAGATCGTTCGCCTGTACGGCTCCGAGGCTTTTGGCGCCTATGTCATCTCCAAGGCGTCGTCGGTGTCGGACATCTTAGAGCCGCTGGTGCTGATGAAGCAGGCGGGGCTGGTCAAGGGCGGGCCGCAGCCGCACACCATGATCCGCATCTCGCCGCTGTTCGAGACCATCGGCGACCTGGAGGCGGCGCCGGAGATCATGAAGCGCTGGCTGGGCCTGCCCGCCATCCGTTCGCTGATGGGGCGCCCGGCAGTGCAGGAGGTCATGCTCGGCTATTCGGATTCCAACAAGGACGGCGGCTACACCTCGTCCAGATGGTCGCTGCACAAGGCGTCCAAGGCGGTCAAGGCGGTGTGCAGCGAGGCGGGCGTCGCCCTTCGCCTGTTCCACGGTCGCGGCGGCAGCGTCGGGCGCGGCGGCGGCCCGTCCTTCGCCGCCATCCTGGCCCAGCCGGAAGGCACGGTCGGCGGCCAGATCCGCGTCACCGAACAGGGCGAGATGATCGCGCGCAAGTTCGGCAACGCCACCTTGGCGCACAAGACGCTCGACACCTTTGCGGCGGCGACCTTCCTGGCGTCTGTGCCGCCGCGTCCGGGCGCGCCGGAGACGGCGGAGGCGCAGATGGAGGCGCGGTTCGCGCCGGTGATGGACCGGATCCATGAGGCGTCGTTCAAAGCCTATCGCGGCCTCGTCTATGACGATCCGCACTTCCTCGACTTCTTCCACGACGTCACCCCGGTCAACGAGATTTCCGATCTCAAGATCGGCTCGCGCCCGGCGTCGCGCACAGCGTCGGGCAAGATCGAAGACCTGCGCGCGATTCCGTGGGTGTTTTCATGGATTCAGACGCGCCTGTTCCTGCCGGGCTGGTACGGTTTCGCGGCGGCGGCGCGCGAGCTGGAGATCGACGACGAGACCTTGCGGGCCATGCTGGACTGGGATTTCTTCGATGTTTTCCTGGCCAATATGGAGATGGCGCTGGCCTCGTGCGACATGGAGCTGGCCAAAGCCTATGCCGGTCTGGCGCGCGATCAGGACCAGGCGACGCGCATTTTCGAGACCATCCGCTTCGAGTTCGAGGACACGGTGGCGCTGATCAAGCGCATCCGCAAGGCCGACAGCCTGATGTCGACGCAAGGGTCTTTGCGCGTCTCCATCGAACGCGCCCGCCCGCTGCTGCGCAGCCTCAACCGCTTGCAGGTCTATCTGATGGCGCAGCGCCGTCACGGCAACCAGCACAAGCTGGTCAAGCTGGCCCTGCAACTGACGGTCAACGGCATTGCGTCGGGCCTGCGCAATACCGGGTGAGTCCGGCTCGCTCCCTTGTCATGCGCGCCCCGCATGGCCTATAGGACCGTGGGGCGCGAAAAATCGCGTCGCGCCGTCGCCGCCGCCAACTTCATGATTGACCTTGCACGGAACTGGGGTTATGACAGCGCTGTCATATTATAAGCCCCGTTCAAGGGGCAAAACAGTCCGGGAATGAAACAGTCTATGTCGTCCAAAAACGCCTCCTCTGGCGCGCGCCAGCAAGTTTTCGTCCTCGTCGGCGGCACCGGCGATCTGGCCATGCGCATGCTGTGGCCGTCCCTGGCCATGCTGGATCAGGACGGCTTCCTGAGCGACGATCTTCGCATCATTTCGGTCGCGCGCGAGGACTGCGGCACCGAGGTCTGCGTGGACCGGATCGGCGAGGCGGTGAAGAAGCGCATCGGCAAGGATCTCGAAGACACGACCCTGCCGCGTTTCCGCAAGCGCATCGTGCATGTCGCGCTCGACGCCGCGCATGACGACTGGGGCGCCAAGCTTAAAGCCGAGCTGGGCGACGTCGCCAGCCTCGACATCGTCTTCTTCCTGTCGGTCTCGCCGTCCCTGTTCAAGCCGATCTGCGAACATATCGTCAGGGCGGGCCTGAACCACGCGCCCAACCGCGTGGTGATCGAAAAGCCGATCGGGCGCGATCTGGAAAGCTCGAAGGTCATTAATGACGCGGTGGCGCACGCCTTCGAGGAATCGCGCATCTTCCGCATCGACCACTATCTCGGCAAGGAGACGGTGCAGAACCTGATTGCGCTGCGCTTCGGCAACACCGTGTTCGAGCCCTTGTGGAACGCCCAGTCGATCGACCACGTCCAGATCAGCATTTCCGAAACCGTCGGCACGGGCGAGCGTCTTGGCTACTACGACGAATACGGCGCGGTGCGCGACATGCTGCAAAACCACCTGTTGCAGCTCCTGTGCCTGATCGCCATGGAGCCGCCCGCCAACCTGTCGTCGGACGCCCTGCGCGACGAAAAGGTCAAGGTGCTGCGCAGCCTGAAGCCGATGGACGATGTGCTGCACAAGACGGCGCGCGGCCAATATGGCCCCGGTTTCGCCGACGGCGAGCGCGTCAAGGGCTATGAGGCCGAAAAGGGCTCGCCCTCCGACACCGAAACCTATGTCGCCGTGAAGGCCGAGATCGCCAACTGGCGCTGGTCCGAAACGCCCTTTTACCTGCGCACCGGCAAGTGCCTGCCGTCGCGCACCACCGAGATCGTCATCCAGTTCAAGCCGGTGCCGCACTCGATCTTCGGCGCCGAGACGCGCCCGAATCGCATGGTCATCCGTCTGCAACCGGACGAAGACATCAAGCTGACCCTGATGAACAAGGCGCCGGGCCTGACCGCCGAGGGCACGCATTTGCAGGCGCTCGACCTCAGCCTGTCGCTGACCTCGGCTTTCAATGGGAATGGCAATAAGCCGCCGCGCCGCCGCATCGCCTACGAGCGCCTGATCCTCGACGCGCTGAACGGCAATAATGCGCAATTCGTGCGCCGCGACGAAGTCGAGGCGGCGTGGATCTATGTCGACGGCATTGTGCAGCGCTGGAAAGAGGTCGGCATGAAGCCGCAGATCTATCAGGCGGGCACGGTCGGGCCGGTCTCGGCCTATACGCTGATGGACCGCGACGGGCGCATGTGGAATGACTGAGGCCGCCCATAAGATCGCCGAGGTCGCGCCGCGCGTGCGCGTGCTGAGCTTCGCCGACAAGGCCGAGACGGGCGCCTATGTCGCCGACCAGATCGCCGAGGCGTTGCAGGCGGCCATTGACGAACGCGGTCAGGCGGTGTGGATCGGCTGTGGCGGCACGACGCCGAAACCGGTCTATGAGCGGCTGAACGAGGCGGTTCTCGACTGGTCACAGGTCACCCTGGCGCAGGTCGATGAGCGCTGGGTTCCGACCGACAGTCCCGACTCCAACACCCGCATGATGCGCGAGGCGCTGACGCCCGCCATCGAGGCTGGGTTGACGCTGGAGAGCCTGACACAGGATATCCACGATCAGCAGGCCTGCGCCGACAAGGCGGAGGCGATCCTCTACGATCTGGGCGGCGGCAAGGCGCCGGTGTTCGATTTCGCCCTGCTCGGCATGGGGCCGGACGGCCATTACGCCTCGATCTTCCCGCAGCATCCGATCAATGCCGAGGTCTATGACAGCCCGCGCCTCGTCCTGCCGGTCGCCGCGACCGATGGGGCGATTGAGCCGAAACTGCCGCGTATCACCCTGACGGTCCCGTGTATCAACGCCAGTCGCAGGATTGTGTTCTTCATCACCGGCCAGACCAAGCTCGATGTGCTAAACTCTATGGCGCGCGATACGAACCCTTATACGTCGCCGATCGGCGCCTTTCTGGCGCAATGCCCTGTTCCCGTTGATTTCGTCTGGACCGCCTAAATGACTGACTTGCATCCTGTTCTCGCCAAGGTCACGCAACGCATTATCGAGCGTTCCAAGCCGACGCGCGCCCAGTTTATGGCCCGCGCCGACCGCTACAAGGCCGATGAGCCGCGTCGCAAGAAGCTGTCCTGCGCCAACTACGCCCACGTCGTCGCCGCCGCCTCCGACAACGACAAACTTCAGGCCGCGCTCGACGCCGTGCCCAATCTCGGCATTGTCAGCGCCTATAATGACATGCTGTCGGCGCACCAGCCGTATCACGACTATCCCGAAAAGATTCGCGGCTATGCGCGTAAGGTGGGCGCCACTTCGCAGGTCGCGGGCGGCGTGCCGGCCATGTGCGACGGCGTCACGCAAGGCCGCCCCGGCATGGAGCTGTCGCTGTTTTCTCGCGACGTCATCGCCATGGGGACCGCCATCGCCCTCAGCCACGACGCCTTCGATGCGGCCTTGATGCTGGGCATCTGCGACAAGATCGTGCCGGGCCTTGTGATCGGCGCCCTGTCGTTCGCGCACCTGCCGGTGATCTTCGTGCCGTCCGGGCCGATGAGTTCAGGCCTGCCCAACCCGGAAAAGGCCAAGATCCGCACCATGTACGCGCTGGGCGAGGTCGGGCGCGACGCGCTGCTGGCCGCCGAAATGGCGTCCTATCATGCGGCGGGCACCTGCACCTTCTACGGCACGGCCAATTCCAACCAGATGCTGATGGAGATGATGGGGCTGCACGTTCCGGGCGCGGCCTTTGTGCATCCGTCGACGCCGCTGCGCGACGCCCTGACCCAGGCCGCCGTCGAGCGCGCGGCCAAGACGGCGGAAAACTCCAAAGACCCGCATCGCCTCGCCGATGTGCTGACCGAAAAGGCCTTTGTCAATGGCGTGGTCGGCCTGATGGCGACGGGCGGTTCGACCAATCACGCCCTGCACCTGCCCGCCATGGCGCGCGCGGCGGGGGTCATCCTGACCTGGGAGGATATGAACGACCTGTCGGCGATCACGCCGCTGCTGGCGCGCGTCTATCCGAACGGTTCGGCGGACGTCAACCACTTCCACGCGGCGGGCGGCATCGGCTTCGTGATCCGCGAACTGCTGGCGGCGGGCCTGCTGCACGAGGATGTCGAGACGGTCTGGGGGCATGGCCTGTCCCTCTACGCCAGGGAGCCGGTGCTGGAGAACGGCGCGCTGATCTGGCGCGACCTGCCCGCCAACAGCCTCGATGAGGCCGTGCTGCGGCCTGCGTCCAATCCGTTCCAGCCCGAAGGGGGCTTACGCGAATGCACGGGCAATCTCGGCCACGCCATCGTCAAGGTGTCGGCGGTCAAGCCGGAGCATCAGACTGTCGAAGCGCCGTGCGTGGTGTTCGACGATCAGGACGATTTCCTGGCCGCCTTCAAGGCGAAAGACCTGCCGGAAGGCGATTTTATTTGCGTTGTGCGCTTCCAGGGGCCAAAGGCCAATGGCATGCCGGAGCTGCATTCGCTGACGCCGTCCCTGTCGTCCTTCCTCGATGCGGGCCGCAAGGTGGCGCTGGTGACGGACGGGCGCATGTCGGGCGCGTCGGGCAAGGTGCCGGCGATGATCCACCTGACGCCGGAAGCTCTGGACGGCGGACCGATCGCGCGGCTGAAGACCGGCGACGTCCTGCGCGTCGATTGCGAAAAAGGGACTTTAGACTACCTCGGAGATGCCACCGAGTTCGCCAACAGAACAGACGCGGAGCGGCCAGCAGAAGCCGACGGCGTGGGACGGGAACTTTTTGCGCACATGCGTCGGCAGGTAGGCCCTGCCGATCAGGGCGGCGCAGTATTTTGGTAGGGATATGACAGCGCATCTTAAAAGCGGCTCCGTCACCGGCGCCGCGATCCGGGGGCTGGTCGGGGACATTGGCGGCACCAATGCCCGCTTCGCCATCGCCGAACGCAAAGACGGCAAGACAAAACTGGCGCATTTCAAGTCGCTGGAGACGGCCGATCACGCCGACTTCTATGCGGCCCTGACGGCTTATTTCGAGCAGATCGGCGAAAAGCCGGGCTTCGACTACGCCTGCGTCGCCGTCGCCGGTCCGGTCAAGGACGGGGCGATCAAGTTCACCAATCTCGACTGGGAGGTGCGCGAGGATCGTCTGGCGCAGGTCGCAGGCGCCAAGACAGCCAGGCTGATCAACGACTATGCGGCGCTGGCCTATTGCCTGCCGCATCTGGCGGAGTCGGACACCAAGACCATCGGTCCGGTGAAAACGGGTTTCGGCGACGTTCACGCCGTCATGGGCGCAGGCACCGGCTTCGGCGCCTCGGTGCTGGTCGGCGGGCCTTACGGACCGTACTGCCTGTCCACCGAGTCGGGCCATATTTCGTTTGCGCCGGTCAATGATTACGAGACCGAGATGCTGCGCTTCCTGCGCCGCAGACATGGCCGCGTCACGGTCGAGATGATGCTGTCCGGCCCCGGCCTGGTGAACCTCTATCAGGCGATCTCCTCGATCCGCGGCGAGGTCGCCGAAGACCTGACCCCGGCCCAGATCACCCATCTGGAGGGTGAGGACGCGCAGGGCTGCCGCTATACGGTCGAGGCGTTTCTCGATATTCTGGCCAGCGTGTGCGGCGATCTCGCGCTGGCGCACGGCGCGACCTCCGGCATGTTCATCGCGGGCGGCATCGCGCCCCGTCTGATCAAGCACATTGACGAACTGCGCTTCCGCGCCCGCATGGAGGCCAAGGCGCCTCTGGCCGGACTGGTGGCGTCGATCCCGTCCAGCATCATCATCCACCCCTACGCCGCGCTTCTCGGTTCGGCCAACGCCTTAACCGAGCATCAGATACTGGCGTAAAATCTCCTCCCCATTTATGGGGAGGGGGACCACGACGTGGTGGAGGGGTCTGGAACGCCCTTCACCCCTCCGGCGGGACAAG
>DATMTF010000081.1:0-3235 GCA_035565015.1 Asticcacaulis sp.
ATTTTTGTTTGTCTGGAATACGCACAAACCTCAACGGGTCTGCTCGAACCGGTTACGAGGTCCAGGAGGCGATGCCTCCTGGCCTTAACCCCTTAAAACAGTTCATCCTCCAGCGACATCAGCGCCTCGGCGCCGCCTTTCATCTTGGCGAGGTGGGCGTCGGCTTCGGGCAGGATGCGCTCTAAGAAGACGCGACCGATCTTGAGCTTGGTCGCATAGAACGGATCGTCCGAGCCAGAGTCGATGGCGCCTTGCGCGGCCTTGGCCATCATGGCCCACATATAGCTCATGCAGGTCAGGCCGAACAGGCAGAGGTAATCGAGCGAACCGGCGGCGGCGTTGTCGGGATTGCCCATGCCGTTCTGCATCAGCCACATGGTCCCATCCATCAGCTTGGCCTTGCTGGCTTTCAGCGAGGCGATATAGGCCGAAACCTTGGAGCCCGCTTCTTCGGCGGCGACATAGGCGTCGATCTCGGCGAAGAAGGTTTGCAGCGCGCGACCGCCCTTGGAGGGCAGTTTACGACCGACGAGATCGAGCGCCTGCACGCCGTTTGTGCCCTCATAGATCAGGGTGATGCGCACATCGCGCATATATTGCGAGGCCGGGAAATGCTCGGTGAAGCCGGAGCCGCCGTGGACCTGCATGGCGTCGGAGGTAATCTTGAAGCCTTTTTCGGTCAGGTAGGCTTTCAGCACGGGGGTGAGCAGGCCCATATAGTCGCTGGCCTTTTCACGCGCCTTTTCATCCTCGGCATGATGCTGGAAGTCGGCCTGAAGCGCGCCCCAGACCAGGAAGGCGCGACCGCCTTCGATCAGGGCGCGGCTTTCCAGCAGCATCCGGCGCACATCGGGGTGGACCAGGATCGAGTCGGCGGGCTTGTCCGGCGATTTCGGGCCGGTGAGGGCGCGGCCTTGCAGGCGGTCCTTGGCGAAGGCGGCGGCGGCCTCGTAGGCGGCGTGACCGATAGCCAGACCTTGCAGGCCGACGCCGTAGCGGGCGGCGTTCATCATATAGAACATGATCTTCAGGCCTTCGTTTTCCTGCCCCAGCAGGAAGCCTTTGGCGTCCTCATAGACCATCACGCAGGTCGAATTGCCGTGAATGCCCATCTTGTGCTCAAGACCGGCGCATTGCAGAGAATTGCGTTCGCCCGGATTGCCGTCGGCGTCGGGCAGGAATTTGGGCACCAGGAACAGCGAAATGCCCTTGACGCCCGCAGGCGCGCCTTCGAGGCGGGCCAGCACCAGATGGCAGATATTGCTGGTGAAGTCATGCTCGCCCGCTGAAATCCAGATCTTCTGGCCGGTAATGCGATAGCTGCCGTCCTCGGCCTTGACCGCCTTGGTGCGCAGAAGGCCGAGATCGGTGCCGCAGTGCGGCTCGGTCAGGTTCATGGTGCCTGACCATTCGCCGGAAATCAGCTTGGGCAGGTAGAGCGCCTTTTGCTCGTCCGTGCCGCCCGCCGTCAGGGCCGAGATCGCCCCCTCGGTCAGGCCCGGATACATGCCGAAGGCCGACGAGGCGCCGGACAGCATTTCGGAAAAGGCGGTGTTGACGAAGTGCGGCAGGCCCTGGCCGCCATATTGCGGATCGGCGGACAGGGCGGTCCAGCCCGCCTCGCTCAAAGCCTTGTAAGCTTCCTTATAGCCTTTCGGCGCGGTGACTTCGTGGGTCTCAGGGTCGAGCGTACAGCCTTCCTTGTCGCCGGTGATGTTGATCGGCGCCACCACCTCTTCGGTGAATTTGGCGGCTTCTTCGAGGATGGCCATGACCGTGTCGGAATCCGCGTCGGCGAAGCCCGGCACATTGTGATACTGATCGGTGTTGAAGACGTCCTTGATCAGGAAGCCATAGTCGCGGACGGGAGCCTTGTAGGTCATCGCTTAAATCCCTGTAGATAGCTTTATTGAGCGGCCTCCAGCTCGTCGATCTGGGTTTCAAGCCACACGCAGCCGTCCTGCATGTCCTTGATGGCGGCGTCGATGTCTTCGCGCTGCCGTTTCAGAGTCTCGATCTGGTTGCGGTACTTGACCAGGGTGGCGCGCATCTGCGCCACGCCGTGGTCCTTGGGGGTGTAGAGGTCGAGGATTTCGTGAATCTCGACCAGCGAAAAGCCAAGACGTTTGCCGCGCAGGATCAGTTGCAGGCGCGCCCGGTCGCGCGGGCTGTAGATTCGGGTCTGGCCCTTGCGTTCCGGGTGGATCAGGCCCTTGTCCTCATAAAAGCGCAAGGCGCGGGCCGTGACGTCGAACTCTTTGGAGAGCTGACGAATCGAATAGGTCCGGTGCAGGTCTTTGGGGTGCGGCGTTTCCATGGCTCTTGTCATTGGTTATGGCAAATGTTGACATTAACGTCAACGTAAAGCTTATGGCCAATCTGACCCTAGGTCAATCTGTTTGTGGCCGCTTCGGAAAGACGGTTCGTCTTCGGTGTTTCTCCTATTGCGCCAGCAGCCAGTCGAGATTGCGTTGCAGCGCCTCCGGACCGGGATCTTCGAGCAGATGCCCGGCCAGATCGGACAAACGCACGGCGCGTAAGGACGCGCGCCACGCCTCATCGGCGCTCCACATTATCCTCGCGACAGCACAGGGGCCTTTTTCACACTCAGGCCTTGGCCGGCCAGAATCTGAATAACAGGGCGCATTGCGGCGGATTTCGGTGCAGGCGAAGGTCGAGCGTTTGCCTTCGACCGCTTCGACAATATCGAGAAAGGTGATGTCGGCGGCGGCGCGCGCCAGCCTGTAACCGCCGCCGGGCCCAAGCGTGCTGGTCACAATCCCGGCCTGCGACAGGGCTTGCAGCGCCTTGGACAGATACTCCTTGGGGACGCCATGGAACTCCGCCAGCGTCTTGGTCGCCAGATAGCGCTCCGGCGGCAGTCCCGCCAGCACGGCGCAGCAGTGCAGGGCCCATTCGACCTGGTTCTTGAGAATCATCGGCGCGATCCTGAGTTGCGATCACGCCGACGGTGACAAGCTTTTAAACTCAATTCAAGCCAGCCCGATCCAGACCGTAAGCGGCGTCCGCCGATCCCGGCTCGGCGGCAAATCCGATGGACAGGCGGTTCCAGCCGTTGATGGCCATGATGGCGAAGCTCAGTTCGGACAACTCCTTATCGGAGAAATGCGCGCGCACCTTATCGAACAGGTCGTCGCCAACGCCCTCTGTGGGCAGGCGGGTCAGGGCTTCGGTCCACAAAAGCGCGGCGCGTTCGCGGTCGGAAAACAGCTTC
>DATMTF010000082.1:0-9059 GCA_035565015.1 Asticcacaulis sp.
CGCCGACGATCTGCAAGCCGCCGCCGCCCCAGCGCTGCGCCGCCCAGGCCGCCGCCAGCACGGCGGCGCGCCCATCGTCGCTGAGCGCAGACTTGCCCGCGTCGAAGGCGATGGCGGGCAGGGGCTGCGATGGCGGGATCAGCGTCACCGACGTCCCCGGCATAAGCTGGCGCGCCGCCAGCTCCAGCGCGTGATAATCCGCCAGCGAGCCGCCGTTCTTGAGCGTAACCTGCGCGCTCAGGGCGCCATTATCGCTTTTCAACCCTTGCACCGTCGCCACCCGCTCCAGCACCGCATTGAGATAGCTGTCGGCGGGCAGGCTGGCGACCTGATCGGACAGGGACGGCAATTGCGGCGAAGGCAGGCTGACCGCCTTGCGGGCGTTGATGTCATTGGCGTTGGCCGCGATCACCTGTTCGATATTCAGGCCCTTGAGGTCCGGCCAGGTCTGGCTGAAGCGCTTTTCGACGCCGTTGACATAGGCGTGGGTGATGACCACGGCCTGCACATCGACGACCTTGCCATGGCTGACGCTGACGCGCAGATCGTTGATGCGCGCGCCGTCTTTGGCGAACAGGCCCTCTATGGTGTTGCGCACGCGGTTGGTCTGGCGCGCCTCGGTGACCAGATCGTTGAGCGACAGGGCCAGCGGCGCGCACAGAAGCAGGGTGATCAGCGCCAGAATCGGCGCTTCCCAGCGCGAGCGCTCATGTCGGGCGGGCAGGAAACCGTAACGGCGCGCGACGATAAACACCGCGCCGAGAATGGCCACGACGTTGGTGATGAACAAAAGACCGGCGCCGGCGGCGATATTCAGCGTCCCGGTCGCCAGCCCATAGCCGACCGTCGCCAGCGGCGGCATCAGGGCGGTGGCGATGGCGACGCCGGCGATGATCCCGCCGCGCCGCGACAGGGTGACGACGGCGCCGACCACGCCCGACAGGGCCGCCACGATCAGGTCCAGCAGGGTCGGGCGGGTGCGCGCCAGAATCTCGCCCGTCACCTCCTTGAGCGGCGAAGCCCAGACGATCAGCACCGAGGCCAGGATGGACACCAGCACACCGACCCCCAGCGTGGTCGCCGCGCGCCGGAAATTGGGCAGGTCCAGCTCCGCCAGGGACAGGCCCATGGCCACAATCGGCCCCATCAGCGGCGAGATCAGCATGGCGCCGATCACCACGGCGGCGGAGGACTGCAACAGGCCCAGGGTGGCGATGCCGCAGGCGCAGAAGATCAGGCCGTAATAGAAGGCCGAGTGCCGGGCGTTGGCGTGAACCTCCTCCTCGACCGCGTCGCGATGCGCTTTGGTGAAGGCGCGCGACGGCGGACGCAACAGCTCGCTGGCGATGCTCGCGCATTCCTCGCCCAGGCCCCGGATATGGGTCATCAGGCGCGAGGTTTCGCCGTCAGGCTTCTGGGAGGGGTCTTTGGGCTGCAGCATGAGGTCTCCGTCGTGTCCCTCCCGTCATGCCCCGCCCTATCGCCGGTGACCAGTGACCTCGCGAGATCGTGAAAACCGGTGATGGCGTGTTTCATTCAGGCGAACCAGATCACGATGATGGCGGTCACAGCCAGCAGTCCCACGGAGAGGGTGCGGTAATTATAATACCAGCGCACGCCTTTCAGATGCGCGCTCTCCTCGGCCCAGACGGTTTTCGAGAACATCAGAGGCGCCACGCGCTGCCTGTCCGGCGGGGCGGCGCTCAGACTGCCCGCGACCAGAGCGGCCAGCGCGATCAGGAAGATCACCATCGCCGCGACCAGAAAGTGCAGCGGCAGGAGATGCGCGATCTCGATAGCGTAAAACAGCGCAAAACTCATTGTCGTGCCGACCACCAGCGCCAGACCCGCGCCGCGCTTATTGGCCCGCTTCCAGAACAGGCCGGCGATAAAGACGGCGGCGATGGGCGGCACGAAATAGCACAGTATGGCCTGCAGATACTGCCATAACGTATCCTTGAAATGCACGATCTGCGGCGCCCAGACGATCGAGATCAGCATGACGATCAGCGTCACCGCCTTACCGATATGCACCAGCGCCGCGTCCGTCAGGTCCGGCTTGAGGCGGCGGATGAAATCCATCGTCGTCAGGGTCGAGACCGAGTTGTAGACGCCGGACAGCGACGACAGGATCGACACCAGGCAGGCGGCCAGGAACAGGCCGGTCAGGCCGTGCGGCAGGATGTCGAATAAGATGTGCGAAAACACCTGATCGGGCCGGGCCAGATGCGGGAACAAAAGGATGGCGCCCGCCGCCGGGATGCAGACCAGAAACAGGCTGGTCAGCTTCAGCGCCCCGGCCAGCAGCGCCCCGCGCCGTCCGTCGTCGAGCGATCTGGCCGCCAGCACGCGCTGCACCATAATCTGATTGGCGCACCAGAAATAAAAGCCGATCAGGGGCACGCCGGTGGCCAGACCCGTCCACGGCATGTACGGGTCCGAGGCTGGCAGGATCAGCTTCAGATGCGACGGATCGACCTCGCGCATGACCCGCCCCCAGCCGTGCAGCGGATCGCCGCCGCCAATGGCGGAAAAGGTGAAAAAGGCCAGGGCCGCGCACGACGCCGCCATCACCATGCCCTGCACCCCTTCGACCATCAGCACGGCGCGCAGCCCCCCCGTGATCAGGAAGGCGCCGGCCAGCCCGGCCAGCAGCGCGCACACCTCCCATAAGGGCCAGCCTGGAAACAGGGTCTGAAACAGCACGGCGCCAGCAAACAAGGAACCCGAAGCGTCGAGAAACACGCCCAGACCGATGCCGAGCCCCGACACATAGGTGCGCACGAAGCGTCCGTAGCGCATCTCCAGAAACTCCGGCACAGTGAAGATGCGCGACTTCACATAGGTCGGCAGCACGACGGAGCAGAACAGGGTCAGCACGATGGCGGCGGGCCATTCATAAGAAAAAGCCGACGATACGCCGTGCGCATAGGAAGACCCGGTCAGGCCGACCAGCGAGGTCGCCGAAATGGTCGAAGCGTACAGGGCGAAGCCGATACGCAGCCACGAGGCCGACTGACCGCCCAGAAAATGCTCGCGCGCCTGCAAAACCCGGCTGCGTCCGAGCAACCCCGCCGCCAGCAGGGCGAACAGATAGAAGCCAAACACGATGACGTCGCTGAGGTGAAGACGGCTCGCGTCGAACATAATGGCCCCTGTCGTTTTTATGGCGCAAAGGTAGCGGATTTGCGCCAGACCGCAATCCGGTTTCTAGCGCGCTACCGCTTCGCTGCTTGAGCGGGTTTTTAGTCGCGCTAACGCTTCATTCTTTCCGCTCAGTTATCCCCTCTCTCCAAAACGCCCTTATCCTGATGCGATGACATATTCGGAACAGGTTGAGGCGGACGAGGCGGCGCTTAAGGCGCGGCTGTTGCGCCTGCGCGCCTTTACCGAAGACATTGCCCAGCGTTTGCACGACATGCCGGCGCCGCAAACCTATGTCGAAGCCACCCACGCCGCCCGCGCGCTCCAGACGGCGGACAAGGCGCTGGCGAGCCTGCCCGCAGCGTCCGCGCCGAAAGATGCGGCCAACGCCTCGTCCTGCGCCCCCGTTCCCGGCGGGTGGGGCGCAGCGAACGCACAACGTTCGCAGGGCGATGATGGAGAGGGGACCGCCTGCCGCGACGTCTTACGCGCCTGCGCCGACCGCCTGCTCGACGCCGTCGAGCGCATCGACAGGCCGCAGACCCACATCGAAGCCGCCCGCGCCCAGCGCTGCGCCCTCACGATGCAGGCCCTGCTGCGCCAGCTTTACAAGACGCCCTACAAGCTCACCCCGATGGTTTACGAGGATGAGCATTTTCACCTCTACTTCCACGCCTGGACGGACGCGACGGGCGACGACGACCGCATGCCCAGCGATCCGGACTTCCGCATCAATAATATCAACTGCATCCCCTTGCCCGGCGAGGAAGATCGCGACATCTGGGAGATCATCGAGGCCACCTACGAAGAGCAGACGGCCCGTGATCTCGCCGAGGACTGGGATGACTGGCCCGACGGAACGTCTTACGATCCCGACGATCCGTTTTACAACTGTCCCCGCCTGAAACTCTGGGCCGATACCTATGGCGAGGACTATTTCGCTACCCGGTCGGCGCCGCCGTGATCAAGTTCCGCACCGCCTGCGGCGTCAAACCTTCGTTGCGATAATCGCGCAAAGCCTTCGAGCCTTTACGTTTGGCCAGCCGCCGCCCCTGATCGTCGAGCAGCAGCGCATGATGCGCATAAACCGGCGTCGGCAGGCCTAAAAGCGCCTGCAACAGCACCTGCGTATGGGTTGCGTCATACAGATCATGGCCGCGATGCACATGGGTCACGCCCTGCCGCGCGTCGTCCACGACCACACACAGATGATAGGCGACGCCGATATCCTTGCGCCCCAGCACGACGTCGCCATTGACGCCCGGATCGGCGCGGCGCTCATCCGCGCCTTCAAAAAAGCTCAGTTCGTCGTAACGCGCGCCCAACACCCTGCGGCACGCCGACAGCGACAGCTTCCACGCCGGTGGGGCAGGCGCCGTATCGACCGCTTCCTCGCCCTGCGGCGCGCTCAGGGCCGCCTCGGCCTCGCCCTTGCGCGTGCGCGCGTCGGCATAGAGCACCTCCATCTCGCGCAGGCGCTCAATCGCCGCCTGATAGTCCGCCATATGCTCGCTCTGGCGCAGCACCGGCTCTGGCCAGTCCAGCCCCAGCCAGCGCAGATCGTCATGGATCGCCTGCTCAAAGTCCGGTCGGCAGCGCGTATGGTCGATATCCTCGATGCGCAGCAAAAACTCCCCGCCCTGCGCCTTCGCCGCCTCAAACCCGGTCAGCGCGCTGAAAGCGTGGCCCAGATGCAGATAACCGGTCGGAGAGGGCGCGAAGCGAGTCCTGTACATCCCTTCACCCTAAACACGCGCTCGTAAAATTTCACAAAAAATTCCCATTCCTTTTCCACAGAATCGGGTTCACTCTTTCATCAGGACCGAACCGCGTGTAGAAGGAGACCCGTCTTCAAAACGTGCCGTTTACCGACGACGCTGCCATATCGGAGGCCGATATGCAGATCCTGAAAAGTCCGCCTTCCGACTGGCGTGCGCTGGTCCTGAACGCCGACTTCCGGCCTCTGTCCTATTACCCGCTCTCGACCAAGCCGTGGCAGGAGGTCGTCAAGGCGGTGTTCGAGGGGCGCGTCGATGTGGTCTCGACCTATGATGTCGAAATCCGCTCGCCCTCGATGAAGATGCTTCTGCCCAGCGTGGTGTCGCTGAAATCCTATGTCGATCAGAACCGCCCGCCCGCCTTCACGCGCTATAATGTCTTCCTGCGCGACCGCTTCTCTTGCCAGTATTGCGGCGCCCGCTCCGAACTGACCTTCGACCATGTTGTGCCGGTCTCGCAGGGCGGCAAAAGCACCTGGACCAATATCCTGACCGCCTGCGCGCCGTGCAACTTGCGCAAGGGGGGAAAAACTCCCCGCCAGGCGGGTATGATGCCGACACAGAATCCACACCGCCCGACAATGCACCAGTTACAGGCGCTCGGACGGTCGTTTCCCCCTAACTATCTGCACGAAAGTTGGATAGATTATCTGTACTGGGACACGCTGCTGGAAGCGTGAACGGGACGGACGGGGATGGGGCGGCATGGCGCCTGTGCGCTTTGAAACGGACCGGGGCGGCTTTGGCGTGGTGCGCTTTCCACGTCCCAAGGGCCGTTCGCAAACTCCGCTGGAGCCGCTGCAACAGGCGCTGGAGGCGACGCTGAACGTCCGGTTCGAGGCGCGGCGCGAGCGCCTGTTCGGTCCGCGCATCCAGAGCTTCATCTTCATGGGCGAGCGCGTGAAGCTGAAAATGCTCGACAGCGGCGACGCGCAGATCGACCTGTCCGAAGCCGATGACGAGATGCGCGAAATCCTGATCGAACACTTGCGGCAAAGCCAGGCGTTCGACAGTTTTTAGCGCACCTGAAACCACACCAGCAGCCCCGCCGCCGCCGTCATCAGCACGAAGGCCAGTCCGCCGAACAGGTTCGACCAGACGCCGTTGACGTAATCGCCCATCACCTTTTTGTTGTTGGCGATGTGCAGCACGATGGCGATGATCACCGGCGCGGTCAGGCCGTACAGAATGGCCGACCAGATCAGCGCCCGCACCGCGCCGATATGGGTGTAATTAATCCCCAGCCCGATCAGAACGGATAAGATCAGCACCACATAGAAGGCGGGCGCCTCGTGCAGCTTGCGGTCCAGCCCTTCGCGCCAGTCAAAGGCCTCGGCGACCAGATAGGACAGAGCGCCCGCCAGCACCGGAATGGCCAGAAAGCCCGTGCCGATAATGCCGAGCGCGAACAGATAATAGGCGGCGTCTCCGGCCAGAGGTTTCAGCGCCTGCGCCGCCTGTTCGACCGTGTCGATGCGATGCGCGCCCGCATTATACAGCACCGTGCCGGTGGTCAGGATGATGAAGAACATGACGATGTTAGAAAACAGCATGCCCAGATCGACGTCGAAGCCCATCTCCTCAATCAGGCGCTTATCGACGCGCAGCCGCTTCTGCTTCACGGCCTCGACCTCCATGGTCGCCTGCCAGAAGAACAGATAGGGCGAGATGGTGGTGCCCAGAATGGCCACCAGGATCGCCAGATAGTCGCGATCCCAGCGCCACACCGGCATATAGGCGTGATGCAGAACCTGCCGCCAGTCGGTGTGGCTGAGAAAGGGGACGATCAGATAGACCAGCAGCGCCGCGCACAGCCATTTCAGCACGGCGGCGAATTTCTGGTACGGCAGCCAGATAATGACGATCAGAATCGCAAAAGTGAAGCCCACGCTCCAGCTCAGGCCCGGAACCTGCGGGACCACCAGATTGGCGACTGCGCCCATGCCCGCAATATCGGCGCCGATGTTGAGCACGATGGCCGGAAAGCTGAACAAAACCATCAGCCACAGCACCGGACGCGGATAAGTTTTGCGCAATATGCCGGTCAGGCCCTGCCGGGTAACCATGCCGATGCGCGCGCACATTTCCTGCACCGCCGCCATCAGCGGAAAGGTGATCAGGGCGGTCCACAGGGTCAGCAGGCCGAACTGGGCGCCGGCCTGCGAATAGGTCGCCACGCCCGACGGATCGTCGTCCGAGGCGCCGGTGATCAGGCCGGGGCCTATGGATTTAAGCAGACGGCCAAGCGAGCGCCGGGGACGGGAGGGCTGGCTGTCCGCTTCCCCCTCCATCGTGTTCAGATCTTTTCGCTGATGCGGATGGCCAGACGACATCCGGCCTGCACCACGGCGGACAGCAGCGGATAGGCGGGCGCCTCATGCGCGCCCTGCGCGATGGCCTGATCGTGATGGCCCAGCTCGTCGTCGCGGAACTGCGACAACTGCGCCGCCAGTTCCGGGTCCGTGTCCTCCAGTTCGGCGACCTGACCGGCGTAATGCTCGCCGATCACCGCCTCGACCGCCTCGGTGCAGGCGTGGGCGGCCTTTTCGCCGAGCAGGGCCGTACCGACCCCCAGCGCCGTCGCGGCAACGCGCCACACCGGCGTCATCAGGGTCGGGCGGATGTTCTTCTCGCGCAGCAGGGTCTCAAAGGCGTCGAGATGGACCTGCTCCTCGCCCTGCATGCAGGTGAACTGACGGCTCAGTTCGCGATGCGGCGTATCGGAAAAGACGCGGCTCTGGCCGCGGTAGATATGCACGGCGGCCAGCTCTCCGGCGTGGTCGACGCGCAGCATCTCTTCGAGGCGACGGCGGCTCTCGCCGGAGCCGGGGCGTTGTGGCGACGGTGTCATCAGGCTCTCCTGCGACGCGGGCGGAAGCGCAGCGAGGCGATCAGGCTCAGCAGCGCCAGCACGGCGGATACGATGGCGTTATAGCCGGCCATGGACAGGCCGAACATGCGCCATTGCGCCACGTCGCACATCGGCGCCTTGGTCGCGGCGCCCGCCAGGAAGGCGGCCATCTGGTCGAGGCTGATCTCGCCGCCGGACGCGGTGCAGCTTTCCGGGCCGCGCCACCATTTCAGCTCGACCCCGGCGTGGAACAGGGCGATGATCGCGCCGGTGGCGAAGATGGCGAACAGGACGAAGGAGAAGACGCGCGGCGGCCCCTTGGCGCCGGTGAACAGGGCCCAGACGCTGGCGACCAGCGCCACGCCCGCTGCGATCCAGTAGATATCGCGCTGCTTCAGGCACAGATGGCATGGGTCGAGATGCTTGAAAAGCTGAAACCACCAGGCCGTCGCCAGCATGGCCAGGGACAGGACGAGGGCGGTGATGCTCCACCAGCGGCCAAAAGCGAGAAACAGCCTTCTGCCGACCTTGTTCGATTTGGGAGCCTGCATCGCGATCCTATTTCGCCATCCACTTGACGACAATGAAGCCTAACACGATCACCGCCAGAACAACAGCCGTGACGATATAGATGCGCTTTTCGATCAGCTCGGCCAGTTCCGGCCCGAACTTGCGGAACAGGAAGGCGACGAAGAAGAAGCGCACCGTGCGCGTTATCGCCGACGAAATGGCGAACCATACAAGCGAAAACTGCGCCAGACCGGCGGCGATGGTCACCAGCTTATACGGAATCGGCGTCAGACCTTTGACAAGGATCACGGCCACGCCCCATTTGGCGAAGAAGGCGCGAAACTCCTGAAGCCCGTCGGGGTGGCCGAACAGGGCCAGAATCCAGTGGCCGAGCGGCTGGACATAATAGCCGATAGCGTAACCCAGAAAGCCGCCGAGCACGGAGAAGATCGAGCAGATCAGAGCCAGCCGCCACGCCTTTTCCGGTCGCGCCATGACCATGGGCGCCAGCATGATGTCGGGCGGCAGCGGAAAGAAGGAGGCTTCGGCGAAGGCGATGACCGCCAGCGCCTTTTCGGCGTGCGGGCCGCCGGCCTGACGAATCATCCAGTTATAGAGAGGTCGCAGCACAGGAAACTCGGGAAAACAGCGATGTGAATGTCCCCCTTATCAGGCGGCGCGCGACTTGTCGCGGGCGCCGTCGGGGTCGGGCGAAATTTCCGCAGGGCTGCGCGCAAATGACGCAGCCAGAAATATTGAGCCAAAAATCCAGAAAT